>NZ_JBYTEM010000006.1:0-131746 GCF_058789735.1 Rhodanobacter sp. FW106-PBR-R2A-1-15
GGAGTTATCGGTGGAAGCGTAAGAGGGGGATAAGAGACGGGGGCGATGCCTTTCGATGCACCGAAGAGCATCGCCCGCCAGCGGGCTCCTACGGTTCGGTTAAGCCAGCGCTATCCACAATTGCGACACATCACCACCTTCCGGGAATCCGATGAAACGCTTCATCCTTGCCCTGTCCGCCGTCGTGCTGACGCTGTCGCTGAACGCCGTGGCCCAGGCCGCCACCGGCCCGGCGCGCTCGCGGCTGGATGCGTTCGCCACCGGCCTGCATTCGCTCACCGGCCACTTCAGCCAGACCCTGACCGACCTCAATGGCCACACCCGCAAGAACAGCTCCGGCACGCTGGCGCTGCAGGCGCCGCGCCAGTTTCGCTGGGACACCACCGCGCCGTACAAGCAGACCATCGTCGCCGACGGCAGCCGGGTGTGGATGTACGACCCGGAACTGGAGCAGGTCACCGTGCGTATCCAGTCGAGCGAGGAGGCGCACAGCCCGCTCACCGTGCTGACCGACCTCAAGCAGATGGACCGCGACTTCAAGGTGGCCGAGCGGGGCGAGCACGACGGCCTGCTCTGGCTGCGGCTCAGTTCCACGGCGAAGGATCCGCAGTTCGACTATGCCGACCTCGGCTTCGACGCGAACGGCTTGGCCCGCATGAGCTTCCGCGACCAGCTCGGTTCCACCACCGAGATCCGCTTCTCCGGCTGGCAGCGCAACGTGCCGATTGCGCCGGACACCTTCAACTTCGTGCCACCGAAGGGTGCCGACGTGATCGGCGACGCGCCGGTGATCGACGTACAGCCGCTGAAGGATTGATGCGCCAGCCCTGCGGACGAGCGAAGCCAGCTGGCTGTTTCCAGCGCACGAGCAGAACATCTTCGCGCTCACCAGTCACACATGAGGCCGCTGCCCGGGTAGCGCGGAGAAGTTATGCAGGCCGCTTGCTGGTTATCTGCAGCAGGCCCCGCATGATCGCCAGTGGCGTGGGCGGGCAGCCGGCGACCACGGCATCCACCGGAATGATGGCACTGACCGGTCCGCGGGTCGCATAGTTGGCGCCGAACAGGCCGCCGCAGGCCGCGCAGTCCCCCACGGCGAGCACCCACTTGGGATCGGGCATCGCTTCATAGGTTTGCCTGAGTGCGTCTTCCATATTGACCGAGACCGGTCCGGTGACCAGCAGCAGGTCGGCATGGCGCGGACTGGCCACAAACCGGATGCCGGCGCCTTCCAGGTTGTAGTAGGCGTTGCTCAGCGCGTGGATTTCGAGCTCGCAACCATTGCAGGAGCCGGCGTCGACATGGCGAATGCACAAGGCGCGCCCGAACACCGCGTGCAGCTCACGCTGGATTGCAGTGGACGCCGTCTCGTCGGTATCCGGCACCGGATACGGCTCGCTCAGGCGGCCGGTTCGACGAATGCGTGAAAGGATATCGAACATGCGCGCTTACCCGTCGTGCCCGCTGTAGGAAAGGTTGAAGGATTTGTTGATCAGCGGGAAGTCCGCCACGATGTTGCCCAGAATGGCGACTTCGAGCAGCGGCCAGTTCTGCCACGAGGGATCATGCGCGCGGCAGCGCCGGATGCCACCGGCGGGGCCGGTTTCCAGCGCCAGCATGACCGGGCCGCGCCAGCCTTCGATCAGGCCGATGCCGAGCTGGCCGGCGGGCGCCACCGGCACGTCGCAGGCCAGCTCACCGGCTGGCAGCGCCTGCAGCCATTGCCGGCACAGCCGCAGTGATTGCAGCGTCTCCTCGAAGCGTACCTGCACGCGCGCCGCCACATCACCTTCGGTGCTGGTGGCCACTGCCGGCGACGAATGATCGTACGGCGACCATGGCTGGTCCACGCGCAGGTCGCGGGCGACGCCGGAAGCACGCCCGGCCAGGCCTATCGCTCCCAATGCAGCAGCCTGGGCGGGGGTCAAGCGGCCGGCACCAAGGAAACGATCCTGCAGGCCTTCGTGGCGAGCGTAGATTCCGCGCAGCTCGCCTACCGCGTGTTCCAGTGCCGCGATCTCGTCGAGCATGCCCGGCAGCGCGCGTGCCGGCAGGTCGCTGGCGACGCCGCCGGGTACCACAAAATCAAACAGGTAGCGTTGGCCGAACAGCTCCGCGTTGTGCCGCAAAAGCTGCTCTTTCAGGCTCGAAAACTGGGTCTGGCCGAAGGCAAAGCCGACATCGTTGGCCAGTCCGCCAAGATCGCCCAGATGATTGGCGATGCGTTCGCGTTCGAGCGCCAACCCACGCAGGACGAGGGCGCGCGGCGAGGGTGTGCTGGCGGTGATCGATTCCAGCGCGGCGCAATACGCCCAGCTGAAAGCCACCGTCGAATCGCCGCAGATATGGGCGGCCAGGCGGTGGGCGTCGCGCTGGGCCAGTGCCTCGAAGCGCTTGGCGATGCCCTTGTGCGTGTAACCGAGGCGAACCTCCAGGCGCAGCACCTTTTCGCCTACCACGGCCAGCTGGAAACGCCCCGGCTCGATGGTGCCGGCATGCACCGGCCCGGCGGTCATCTCGTGCACGCCGTCACCGCTGACCGGGATGAATGGATACGGCGAGCTGGTCACTGGCCAGGTCTGGGTCGCCGCGACGTCGCGGCGCAGTGGGAACACACCTTCCGGCCAGCCGCCGTGGCGCAACCACGGCCGTGTATCGCCGGCGTCGGCGCGGATGCCGAGCAGATCGTAGGTTGCGCGCTGCAGCCGCCCGGCCACCGGAAAGCGTGTGGCCAGCGAGGGGTAGATGGCCTGGTCGGCGGGCATCGCGTGCTCCACCACGACCAGCCGATCGCGCAGCAGGTAGGCCGCGTGCACGCGCAGGCACTGGTCGCGATCACGATCATCGCTGCCCCACAGCGACAGCAGGTCCGCACCTGCCTCGCGCATCGCATCCGCGGCCTCGCACCAGCGAGCGGCATCGACCTGTACGCGGCAGGCCGCCACGTTGGAGGGCAAGGGCACGCATTCGGTGTCGAGAAAGTCAGGCCACATGGGATTCATCCGATCAGGCTCGCGGCGAGCCGATACCACTGGGCCAGGGCCGGCGGTATGTACAGGCCGAGCATCAGCACGATCGACAGGTGCACAAACACAGGCACCAGTGCCGGCGGGTGCGGCAGGCGCCGTGCATCCGTTTCGCCGAATACCATCGGCTGCACCTTGAAGAAGATCGCGGCGAATGCCACGGCCAGGGCGATGAGCAGGAACGGTGTCGCCCACGGATGGTCGCGCATGGCCGTGATCAGGACCATGTATTCACTGGTGAATACGCCGAATGGCGGGGTGCCGAGGATCGCCAGCGAGCCCAGCATCAATCCCCAGCCGACGGTGGGACTCACCGCCAGCAGGCCGCGGATGCCGTCGATGCGCTGGGTGCCCGCGATCTGCGAGGCATGGCCAGCGGCGAAGAAGATCGCCGACTTGGTCAACGAGTGCACCGTCATGTGCAGCAGTGCGGCGAAATTTGCCAGCGGCCCGCCCATGCCGAACGCAAAGGTGATGATGCCCATGTGCTCGATCGAGGAGTAGCCAAACAGGCGCTTGATGTCGCGTTGACGCCACAGCAGGAACGCCGCCAGCACCGTCGAGAACAAACCGAACGCCATCAGCATGCGTCCGGGCAGCGCCGAGTGCATCGCGCCGGCCGCAAGGATCTTGCAACGGACCACGGCGTACATCGCCACGTTGAGCAGCAGCCCCGACAGCACCGCCGAGACCGGGGTGGGACCCTCCGCGTGGGCATCGGGCAGCCAGTTGTGCAGGGGGGCGAGACCGACCTTGGTGCCGTAGCCGACCAGCAGGAAGACGAACGCGAGCCCGATCACCGTCGGATCGAGCTGCCCTTTCGCCGCGTTGAGGTGGGTCCACAACAGCGCTCGCATGCCCTCGCCACCGAGCAGCCGCTCCGCCGCGAAGTACAACAGGATCGTGCCGAACAGCGCCAGCGCGATGCCGACGCCGCACAGGATGAAATATTTCCAGGCCGCCTCGATGCTGGCGCGGGTACGGTACAACGACACCAGCAGCACGGTGGACAGCGTCGCCGCCTCCATCGCGACCCACAGCAGCCCCATGTTGTTGGTCGACAGCGCCACCAGCATGGCGGCCATGAACAGCTGGTACATGCTGTGATAGAGCCGCAGGCGGTGCGTGTTGAGCCGGCCGTGATCCTGTTCGATACGCATGTAGGGGCGCGAAAACACTGCCGTGGTGAAGCCGATCAGCGCAGTCAGCGCGATCAGGAACACGTTGAACGGATCGACGAAGAACTGTTCGTGGGCCACGGTCATCGAACCCTGGCCGATGATCCTGAGTACCAGCGCCGCGGCGGCGATCAACGTCGCCAGGCTGATCACGACGTTGAGTTCGGCGGCGGAGCGCCGCGCGCCGAGCACGGCCAGCACGATCGCACCGAACAGGGGAGTACCCAGCACCCACGCAAGCTCCACGTCAGTCCTCCTTGAGTGCTTCGAGCTGATGCAGGTCGAGGCTGTCGAACTGCTCGCGGATCTGGAAGAAGAAGATGCCGAAAATGAACACGCCGACCAGCAGATCGAGCGCAATACCCAGCTCGATCACCATCGGCATGCCATAGGTCGTGCTGGTGGCGGCGAAGAACAAGCCGTTCTCCATCGACAGGAAACCGATCACCTGGGTCACCGCCTTGTGGCGGGCAATCATCATCAGGAAGGCCAGCAGGATCACCGCCATCGCGATGCCCAGCGTCTGTCGGGTGACCGTGGTGGCCAGCGAACTGATCGGCTGGGCCAGCCCGAACGCGAAGATCACCAGACCCAGCCCGACCAGCATCAGGGTGGGAATGTTCACCAGCGGATCGCTGTCGCCCTCGATGCCCAGGCGACGCATCAGCCGCAGCAGGATCCACGGCATCAGCCAGACCTTTTCGATCAGGGTCAGCGCGGCGGAGTAATACAGATGCTGCAGGTGCGCTGTGACGGCGACCAGCAGCGTGGACGCGGTCAGCACCACACCCTGCCAGGCCAGCAGCACGATCAGCCGCCGCGTCCGCCGCTGGGCGAGCATGGAGAACGAGATCATCAGCAGGCCGGCGGCGAGCACGTGCAGCAGCTGGGTGGCGAGGTTGAGTGGAGGCATCATTCAGGATTGCAGCAGAAGGTGAACGAGCAGGCCCAGCACGGCGAGCAGGAACGCCATGCTCAGGAACTCCGGCGCCCGGAAGATGCGCAGCTTGGCCGAGACCGTTTCAATCACCGCCAACACCGCGCCGGCGACGGCCAGTTTGGCCAGCAACCACACGATGGCAAGCAACGAACCCGATGGGCCGGCCGTGTGCGGCGCGATGCCCCAGGGCACGAACAGCGTGAAACCGATGCACGCATAGTTGAACAGCTTCAACCAGGACGCCCATTCGATGAGGGCCAGATGGCGCGCGGAATATTCCAGCACCATGGACTCATGGATCATGGTCACTTCAAGGTGCGTGCCGGGGTTGTCGATCGGAATACGGGCGTTCTCGGCCAGCAACACCATCACGAAAGCGACACCGGCGAAGGCCAGGCTCGGATGCAACGTCAGCCCGTCAGCGTCCAGGGTGCCTTTCACGATGGTGGGCAACGCCGTGCTGCCGAACATCAGAAACGCGTTGAACAACACCATCAGCAGCGCCGGCTCGGCGAGAAATCCGATCATCATCTCGCGTCGCGCGCCCATGCTGCCGAAGACCGTACCGATGTCCATCGCCGCCAGGGCGATGAACATGCGTGCCGTCGCGAACAGGCCGACCAACGCGATGGCGTCGGCCACCCGGGCGAGGGGCAGGTCGGTGGTCACCGAGGGAATGATCGCCGCCGCCGTGGCCATGGCGCCGAACACGGCGTAGGGCGTGGCGCGGAACAAGGGCGAGGCCTGCGTGGCCAGCGCCGCATCCTTGCGGAACAGCTTGCGCAAGGTGCGGTAGGGCAGCAGCAGGGAAGGGGCTGACCGACTCTGCAGCCAGGCCCGGCATTGGGCGACCCAGCCGGCCAACAGCGGTGCCAGTGCCACGGCCAGTACCACGCCGCCGAGCTGGCTGACGAGTGCGAGCGCGTTCACAGGACGAACACCAGCAAGACAATCAGGGTCAGGAAGCTGTACATCAGATAGATGGCCAGACGGCCACGCTGCAGCATGGACAGCGCATCGGCCAGCCAGCCGACGATGCGGGCCAGCGGAAGATACAGGCCATGCCAGAAGTGGTCATCGATCTGGATGCGGTAATGCGGGAACTGGTCATCCGCTGCAGGCAATTCGCGCTCGATGCGGAAAAACGGCCCGAACATGTGCCGGATCGGCTGACCGAATCCTTCGGCGGTGTCCTGCATGCGCGGGGTCAGCTCGGGGTAACCGCAATTCCACGGTGGCACCCGGCGCACACGACCGTGGTACATCCGCCGTACCAGGACGAACATCATCGCGATCACGCCGGCCATGCCCAACAGCAGCCACAGGCCATTGTAAGAAGCCTGCGCCTGCGCCACCGGAGCGATCCACCATGGCGCCGGGCCGCGCTGGATCACGGTGCCGAGCAGGGTCTGGGTCACGCCGGCGATGGCATCCAGCGCGACTTGCGGAAACACGCCGATGAGGATGCAGCCCAACGCCAACCAGGCCAGCCCCACCCGTTCCAGCCAACCTGCATCGTGGGCCTGCATCAGTGAAGGTTCGCGTGGCTGGCCGAGAAATATGACACCGTAGAACTTGACCATCACGTAGCCGGCCAGCGCGGCGGTGAGTGCCACCACGGCCGCGCCCAGCGGCACGATCATGTTGATGAACGCATGCGGGATGGACGGCGTGGACAGGAATGCCTGCAGCAGCAGCCATTCGGAAACGAAACCGTTGAGCGGTGGCAACCCGGCGAGGGACAGGGTGCCGACCAGGGCCAGCGTGGCGACCCATGGCATCCGCCGGATCAGCCCGCCGAGTTTGCCCAGGCTGCGCTCGCGGGTGGCGTGCAGCACCGAGCCGGTGGCGAGAAACAGCAGGCTCTTGAACAGTGCGTGGTTGAGTGCATGCAGCAACGCCGCGGCGAGTGCCAACGCCGCCAGCAGGCGCATGTCGAACGCGTAGCACAGCAGCGCCAGGCCAAGCGCAGCGAAGATCAGGCCGATGTTCTCGATGGAGGAATAGGCCAGCAACCGCTTCATGTCGGTCTGTACGGCAGCGAACACCGCACCGAACAGCGCCGTGACCAGTCCCACTGTCAGCGTCAGCATGCCCCACCACCATGGGCCGGCGTGGAGCAGATCGAAACTGATCCGCAACATGCCGTAGACCGCCACCTTGAGCATCAAGCCACTCATCATCGCGGACACCGGTGATGGCGCGGCCGGATGGGCTTCCGGCAGCCACACATGCAGGGGCACCAGGCCCGCCTTGGCACCGAAACCGAACAAGGCCAGCAGGAAGGCCGCCGCGGCCCAGGCCGGCGACAGGGTGGCTGCACGCATCGAGTCAAACGTCATCAGCCAGCTGCCGCCGTGCAGCACACCGAAGCAAAGCAGCAGTGCCAGTGCTCCCACGTGCGCCATCAGCAGGTACAGGAAGCCGGCGCGCTGGATCTCCGGGATACGGTGCTGGGTGGTCACCAGGAAATACGAACTGAGCGCCATCGTTTCCCACGCCACCATGAACAGATAGGCGTCATCGGCCAGCACGACCAGCGCCATGCTGGCCAGAAATACGTGGTACTGCAGGCAGAGCAGCCCCGGCGCCGTACCTTCGCCGTGCCGGAAGTAACCGGCGGCGAAGATCGAGATGCCAGCCCCCGCAGTTCCAAGCAGCAGCAAAAAGAAGCCTGACAGCGCATCCAGACGCACATGAAACGGCATGTCTGGAAGGCCGAAGGCAAGCACGCTGGTCTGCGCGGCAAAGCCCGTGCCCAGGGACACGGCGCCCATGCCGGCCACGCCCAGCGCGACCAACGCGCCCAGCGGAAACAGTGTGCGTGCGACCCAACCGATGCGATTGGACTGGACTAGGCCGAGTGCACCAATCAGCAACCACGAAGCGACCAGACCCAGCAACGCGGTCAGTGTTGTGGTTGCCGTCAGTGCACTTACCCCATGCATACGGTGGACTCGAGCAGGTCGCTGGCTGAGCGGCTGTTGAGCGGTACCGGCTGAACGTTTGTCATGATAATTTTATTATCATAAGATGATGGTTCAGTGTACAGCCGATGATACTCGCATGCCAACAGAAAGCCGTACGGCCCGCCTGACTGTCCTGATCGATCCACGCAAGAAGGCGGTGTTCGAGCGCTTGTGTGCAGGAGACGACACCACGCCGTCGCAGGTGGTGCGTCAGCTGATCCGGGACTATATCGAGCAGAAGTCCGGACACTCCTGGCAAAGCGAGTACGACCTTGCTGAAAAGACCGCGACTGCAGCCAAAAGGTCGCGGACGCGCTAGCGGCTGCCAGCGTCACCTGTCCATGCTATGGCTGCATGGGATGGGCCCGGACAGGACGACGGGAAACAGCGTGGCGGCGGCCCGATCGCCGCCCGGACAAACACGGGCTTCGTTGAGCACCCGAGGTGGCTGCATCGAGCTGGACAAGGCAGCCCTCATGCGGGCACGCATACCATGTCAGGAGTCAGCCGCCGGACGGACCTGTTGTGGTGGTTCAACGTGCCGGCTTGTCGCACTGAGCGGCTGTGTCAAATCTGTCAGCCGCACAACAGGTGCTGCTGCCGGATGCCGGTCGGCCTTCAGGGCCCTATCTGGCTCCGCTGGGGATCGGGTTACGGAACGGCATGGCCAACACCTGCAGCGGCATGGTGTTCCGCACCACCATGTCCTGGCCTCGCTCACCGGACTGTGTGGCGTGGGCTACAGCATCTACCGCCAGTACACGGTGACGGTGGGAATCCGCTCCGACTAAGTGTGACCGCCGCGCGGGGCGCGGCGGTCGTCGACCCGGCACGCGGCAGCGTGGCCCCGATAGCCGCCTGGCCACGCCATGGGGCAGCAGCGGCATGACGTATCATACGGGCATGCCCCGTCCCGTCCCCACACCCGGCGCCGGCCTGTTCGCCGAACCCGATGCGCTCAAGCCGCTGGCCGAACGCATGCGCCCGCGCAGCCTCGACGAGATCGTCGGCCAGCAGCGCCTGGTCGGCCCGGACAAGGCACTGCGCCGCGCGCTGGAGGCCGGCAAGATCCACTCGATGGTGCTGTGGGGGCCGCCCGGCTGCGGCAAGACTACGCTGGCGCTGCTGGTGGCGCGCTACGCCGACGCGGATTTCCGCGCGATTTCCGCCGTGCTGTCCGGCCTGCCGGACGTGCGCAAGGCGCTGGCCGAGGCCGAGCTGAACTTCGCGCAAGGGCGGCGCACGGTGCTGTTCGTCGACGAGGTGCACCGCTTCAACAAGACCCAGCAGGACGCATTCCTGCCGCACATCGAGCGCGGCGTGATCATCTTCATCGGCGCCACCACCGAGAACCCCTCGTTCGAGCTGAACTCCGCGCTGCTCTCGCGCTGCCGCGTGCATGTGCTGGAGCCGGTGTCCACCGGCGACATCATCGCGGCGCTGAAGCGCGCACTGGTGGACGACGAACGCGGCCTCGGCGCGCTGCAGCTGCAGGTGAGCGAGGAGGCACTGGACTCGATCGCCCAGGCCGCCGATGGCGACGTGCGCCGTGCGCTGACCCTGCTGGAAATCGCCGCCGAGCTGGCCGAAGACCGCCGCATCGACGAAGCGACCCTGATCCAGGTACTGGCCGACCGCACCCGTCGCTTCGACAAGCAGGGCGAGCAGTTCTACGACCAGATCTCGGCGTTGCACAAGTCGGTGCGCTCGTCCGATCCCGACGCGGCGGTGTACTGGCTGTGCCGCATGCTCGACGGTGGCGTCGACCCCCTGTACCTGGCCCGGCGCATGACCCGCATGGCGGTGGAGGACGTCGGCCTGGCCGAGCCGCGCGCCTGGCGCATGGCGCTGGATGCGTGGGATACCTACGAGCGCCTGGGCAGCCCGGAGGGCGAACTGGGCCTGGCCCAGCTGGCGATCTGGTTGGCTGTCGCGCCGAAGAGCAACGCCGCCTACATGGCCTACAACAAGGCCCGCGATGCGGTGCGCCAGGGCGGCACGCTGGAGGTGCCGATGCACCTGCGCAACGCGCCCACCAAATTGATGAAGGGCCTCGGCTACGGCAAGGGCTACCAGTACGACCACGACGCCGAAGGCGGCATCGCGCTGGACCAGCAATGCCTGCCCGACGCGCTGGCCGGCAGCATCTTCTACGAACCGGTCGAGCGCGGCCTGGAGCTGCAGCTGCGCGAAAAGCTGCTGGCCCTGCGCGCCGCCCGCGCCAAGGCGCGCAAGGCGTAGGAGCCCTGCTCGCGGGCGATGTCCTCCCCCGAGCGATAGTGCTGCACACCGATCGTCGGCGGGATGCTGGCTGGCGCCGCCATGGCTTGGTGGCTGGGCCGCCGCGGACGCTGGCTGATCAGTTCGTTCCGATGCTTTGCTCCCTCCCCTGCGTGCAGCAGGGGAGGGCTGGGGAGGGGTGAAGCCTCTCACGCCGCCCGAACTCGCATTGCGGCCACCACCACGCGGCAGCGATAATTCACGGTTCAAGCCTTCACCCGGACTTCGATCATGCTGGATCCCGCCCTGCTGCGTTCGCACCTTGCCGAAACCGCCGCGCGCCTCGCTGAAACCCGCGGCTACACGCTCGACGTGGCCGCGGTCGAGTCGCTGGAGAGCACGCGCAAGCAGCTGGCGACCGAAACGCAGGAGCTGCAGAACCTGCGCAACACGCATTCCAAGGCGATCGGCCAGGCCAAGGCGAAAGGCGAGGACACCACATCGTTGATGGCCGAAGTCGCCGGCATCGGCGACAGGCTCAAGGCGAACGAGGTCCAGCTTGCCGAGGTGCAGGCGAAGCTGGCCGGGGTCGCCTTGGGCATCCCGAACATCCCGCACGCCTCCGTGCCGGTCGGCAAGGACGAACACGACAATGTCGAAGTCGCCCGCTGGGGCACGCCGCGCGAGTTCGCGTTCGCGGTGAAGGACCACGTCGAGCTGGGCGAGCGCCACGGCTGGCTCGACGGCGACGCCGGCGCCAAGCTGTCCGGCGCGCGCTTCACCGTGTTGCGCGGCCAGCTCGCCCATCTGCATCGCGCGCTCGGCCAGTTCATGCTGGATCTGCACACCGGCGAGCACGGCTACCTCGAATGCAACGTGCCGGTGATCGTCAACGCCGACAGCATGCAGGGCACCGGCCAGCTGCCGAAGTTCGAGGACGACCTGTTCGCCACCGACGTCGGCGAAACCAAGCGCTACCTGATCCCCACCGCCGAAGTCCCGCTGACCAACCTGGTGCGCGACACCATCCAGGACGCCGGCGCGCTGCCGCTGCGCATGACCGCGCACACGCTGTGCTTCCGCGCCGAGGCCGGCAGCTACGGCCGCGACACCCGCGGCATGATCCGCCAGCACCAGTTCGAGAAAGTCGAGATGGTGCAGATCGCCCGCGCCGACCAGTCGCATGCGCAACTGGAGGAAATGGTCGGCCACGCCGAGAAGGTGCTGCGGAAACTCGGCCTGCCGTACCGCAAGGTGCTGTTGTGCAGCGGCGACATGGGCTTCACCGCCGTCAAGACCTACGACCTCGAAGTGTGGCTGCCCAGCCAGCAGACCTACCGCGAGATCTCCAGCTGCTCCAACTGCGAAGACTTCCAGGCGCGCCGCCTGCAGGCCCGCGTGCGCAACCCGGATACCGGCAAGCCCGAGCTGGTGCACACGCTCAACGGCTCCGGCCTCGCCATCGGCCGCACCCTGATCGCGGTGATGGAGAACTATCAGAACGCCGACGGCTCGATCGACGTGCCCGAGGTGCTGCGCCCGTACCTGGCCGGTCTGGACAGCATCACGTGAACACGCCGGCATCCGGGCAAGGCCACTGGGGCAGGGTGGAGTTCTACACCAGCTTCTTCCTGCTGGCAGTGCTGGCCACGGTGATCGGCATGCGCCTCGGCTTCGATGGCGTATGGCGGATGCCGGTGCTGGATCTCGACCTGTCCGTGGTAGCCATGGCGCTGGTGCTCGCCAGCTTCTGGTTCGCCCGCCACAGCCGCCGCCGGCGCCTCGCCATCGTCGCCTTCGCCAGCGCCACCCAACTGGTGCCGATGGTCGTGCGCGAACCGATACTGCTGGTGCCGCTGCTTGGTGCGCTGATTCCGGTAGCGATCCTGGTGGTTTGCCTGGTGGCGCTGTCGAAGAAGGGCAGCAGCGGCCGTCCGTCGCAGGGTTCCTGATAGACTCGTCGCGTCGTCGGCAGTGCAAGGCTGCCATGCAAGGTTCTACGGAGAGATGGCCGAGCGGTTTAAGGCACCGGTCTTGAAAACCGGCGAAGGGTCAAACCTTCCGTGGGTTCGAATCCCACTCTCTCCGCCATCCTCAAGGGGAAAGTGAACCTGACCCCGTTCTTGGATCTCAACTCGCATCCCCCGACCCTGCAGACTAGCCGACGCATGCTCGATGCTTTCCTTCCCATCCGTGCAGGACTGGGGTTGGACACGCTTTGTCCGTCGATGACATGATCGCCATTTTTCGGGCTCGCCAGTTCGCTTGATTCTTACCATCCATCCCCAGCGCTCCGCACCTGCGGGGCGTTTTCGTTAGGCGTCGGGATGCGCCTACAGGCTCTCCGCTCCGCGTAGGGCGCCAGTTGGCTAGGAGGTCGAAGGAGAAGTACTTCGCGCAGTGGACTCTGCGGGGCATGCCTAAGAGGGTAGGGCGGTGCGGCGACGTTCGAGGGTGCTGGTTACAGCATGCCGGAGCTTGCTTAGGGCACGAAAAAGCCCGCCGGAGCGGGCTTGGTAAGCCTTTGGCGCGGTATCAGTGCGCCAAGTTGGCCATTATCGGGCCCAGATACTGTTGGACGAGCCAAGCGATGCCGCCGAACACAGACCCGAAAACCCCCACTAACGTGACGACCACGCCCCACAGGATCCATGTCTTGGTGGCAACATGCTTCATGTCGCTTTTCAGAGAGCTAACATCGGCCGTTATTGTCGTGATCGACGCTTCGATACGACCTACGCGACCGGCCAGATCTGCGATGAACTGGTCAGACATCCCGCCTCCTGAGCCGTTGTCCGGCGCCTGGCTGTTGTAAGTGTACTGCGCCCCATTTGGGAACATGCTCGACAGGTTAACTGTGAGCGTTCGCATCCCGTTTGGGCCCGTGTTGTAGTCCGCGAAGATCGGCGGAGGCGTCAGTACCTGAACGAGTTGAGCGCTGTCATTTTGGGACATTGGCCTAGGCCTTTGCCGCCTTTTCAGCATTCTTCTGGTCAAAGAATGCCTTCATGCGCACAAGCGCTTCGCCAAAGCCCTCAAGCTGGGAGCGTTGCATAGAGATGGTGGCCAGATTGTGACGTTCAACCTTGAACGTCATCTTGGCCTCGGCCCCTTCAGCTAGGTGACTTCCCGGCGCGTCGCCTGGCTGCGCCTTCACGATCGCAGACGAATCCTCGGTGGGAACAGCCACGTCACGAAAGAAGGTGACGTGCATCATGTTGTCCGGCGTAGGGCCGTTAAGTGTTATGCCAGTTGCAACCGCTGCCACGTAGCCCGGAGCTTCAACGTGCTTGATCGGCTCTTTTCGTTCCACTTGTTCCATCGTTATTTCCCCTGTGCTGCGCTAGCGATGATAAGGATCTCGCCCCGCCAAGTATGTAGGCGGAAGGAAGTTTTTCTGAAAATTCGGTCAAGACGCTCTCGGCCGATTGATGCGTAGGCGGAGAGCGTTATCCACGCCCGATAGCTCTACCACCCAGCTCCTTCTCGGTAGCTCGGACCAGCTCAGTAGCCGTCGTGCCCAGCGCTTCGGCCACAGCAATCAAGGTGGTGATCGTCGGCTGTCGAACACCGCGTTCCATCCTAGAAATGAACGTTCGATCGACACCTGCTCGGTGCGCAAGCTCCTCCTGGCTGACCCCCGCATCTGATCTATAACGCTGGAGAACCTGTCCGAAGAGCGTGCTGATGTCAGAAGGCTGGGACGTTACCATGCAGGCAATTTCGTGACATTGTGGCCTATAGTCCACGGCCTATAGGCACAAACGGGGGCAGGTTGAGCTGGCCCGACTTTGACGGACACCTTTGAACGGGGACAATCCCCCGGGAGGTGTCAGATGGTCAATCGGCAACGATTTACGGCGGAGTTCAAGCGCGAGGCGGTGCGCCTTCTCGATGCGGGCGAGCGCCCGGCCTCGGAGGTGGCGATCGACTTGGGCATACGCCGCAACCAGCTCTATAAGTGGAAGGCCGAGCGGATGCGCTCAGGAGAGATGTCGTTCCCCGGCTCCGGGCGCAAGGCCGATCAGGACTCCGAGATCGTGCGTCTCAAGCGCGAGCTGGCGCGCGTAACGGAGGAGCGGGACATTTTAAAAAAAGCGGCGGCGTACTTCGCGAAGGAGCTGCCATGAAGTACGAGTTCATGCGCCGCCACGCAGATCAGTTCTCGCTGGCAGGCATGTGCCGCACCCTGTCGGCCGGGCGCAGCGGCTACTACGCCTGGTGCCACCGTCAGCCTAGTGCGCGTCAGCGCGACGATCTGGCCTTGGCCGCCCACGTCCGGCGCGTCCATGTTACATCGCGCGAAGCCTATGGCGCACGCAAGGTGCACAAACGGGGTCAGGTTCACTTTCCCGAACCCGCCTCGCTTTGAATTGTTTCCCTGCGCCGTTTCCGCCAGCCTAATCATTCTGCTTTTGTTGCCCCCGGTGGATAGACGCCGGCGAGTCGCGCGATGAGGATGGCGACGACGAATAGCGATTCGGCGATCTGCTCTACCGTACAGATGCCGCCCACCTGCCAGAAAAGGTGTCTGTCAAACCCGGGCGTCAGGGGCAGTTTTGGCTTCGAAGTGCCACACGCGACTCCTCCAGTGTCGACCGAAGAGGCCCCGCTTGCGGGGCCTCTTCATTTGTGGCGAACGCCACCACCGGGACCATCGCAGATGAATCCCTCGCTCCGGCAGCCGCGTCGCGCACGCCGGGTTCCTCGACGTGCATTCCGGCCCATGCTTCCCCCGTTTCACGCCCGCTAACATGCGGCGGACTTTCCTGCAGCAGGTGGAAGTATGGTGTCGACGTACGCGGGCTCTGCGCAGCCGCATCCGCCGATTGGCGCGTTGCTGCGCGAGTGGCGCACCGCCCGACGCATGAGCCAGCTCGAGCTGGCGCTGGAAGCGGGCATCTCTGCCCGGCACCTGAGCTATGTCTAAACGGGGAAGGCGCGCGCCAGCCGCGACTTGATCGGCCGGCTGGCGGATGTGTTCGCCATGCCGCTGCGCGAGCGCAACACGCTGCTGCTGGCCGCTGGCTACGCGCCGCAGTATCAGGAGAACGCACTGGCGGCGCCGGCGCTGGAGCGGATGCGGCAGGCGATCGAGTTGATCATCGCGCACCAGGAGCCTTACCCCGCCTTCGTCATCGACCGGCAATGGAACGTGCTGATGGCCAACGGGGCGGCGACGCGGGTCAATCGCCTGCTGATGGACGGTCGCGAGAGCCGGCATGCCAACCTGCTACACCAGGTGTTCGATCCGGACGACTTCCGTTCGGTGATCGTCAACTGGCCGGAGGTGGCGGAAAAGTTCATTCGCCACGTCCATGAGCAGCTCGCTGCCGCCGTGCCAAGCGATCGCACGCTGCAGGATCTGCTGGTCGACGTGCTGGCCTATCGCGACGTACCCGCGCACTGGCGCTTCCGCGATCTGCAGGGCATGCCGGCGCCTGTGCTCACGCTGGTATTCCGCAGCCGGCTGGGCGAGCTGCGTTTCTTCGAGACCATCACGACGTTCTCGATGCCGCGCGACGTGACGCTGGACGAACTGCGCATCGAATGCACGTTTCCTGCCGACGATCACACCGCAGCGGTCTGTGCCGGGCTGGCGGCATCGGCCTGATGCGGGCATGACCTGACAGGTGATTGAGTGCGCCGGTGGACTGAGTGGTCGGCCCGCGGGCATCCGGGACGTAAGGCGGCGGACGTCGGGAACCATGATGGGCTCGGATCCGCTTTCCAGCCCGTCCTGCGTTTCGGGCTGTTTGCCCACGCCATTCCCTGCCGGCCCGATCATTCCGTCGTGTTGCCCCCCGGCGGACAGACACCGCCAAGCCGCGCGATGAGGATGGCGACGAACGGCGATCCGGTGTCCGCCCGACGGTAGCGATGCCACGTGCCTGGCGGCTGGGCGGGGCACGGTCGTCGAATCCCGGTGAGCCTGCCAGGATGCGCCCGCTTGACCGAACCCAACCCGGTGCGACGTGGTTTCCACTTGATCGCGGTCAACATCGCCTCGGCGGGCGTGCACATACTGCAGCGGTCGGTATGGAAGGCACGGACATGGGCAGACTGGAAAGCCGGGGCAGCCGGCGGCGCATGGGGCATCGGGGTGCCTGCGCGGCTCGGCGGGTGGGGAAGGGCGCGTTGGGGGTGTAAAGGTGAAGAACATGTGCTCCTTCTGCGCCGGGCAGGCGATGGCACGACGGCGTGCCGCCGATGACCTCGGCGGCGTCCCCCTGTCATCCCCCTGCGGCCTCGCTGGCACGGCCGGTTTGGCACGTTGGCGCGCTTCCCGAAAGGCGGCGCGGCCGATGCGCATGAGCAGGGCGTCGGGTTGCATGGTTGGCTGCATGCCGATCAGCCCGGTTCGCCCCGGTTTCATCCGGGCGGGGATGGCTGAAGGTTACGTCGCCGCAGGGGCGGCGATCCGCTGCCACGCCGACGCGAGGTCAACGCCGCGCATCCGCCGGCCCTTTGGCGGGCCGGGCGGCCTTGCCATTGACGAATCAGAACCCGTGACCGGCCGCGAACCGGCCACGGGTGATGACGGTACCCGCCACCGGGGGTAATCCACTCGAGGAGTCAGCCATGTTCAAGCACATCCTTCTTCCCATCGACGGTTCGGAGCTTTCGTTGCGCGCGGTCAAGCTCGGTCTCGAACTGGCGCAAACGTGCAAGGCAAAGGTCTATGCGCTGCATGTGGTGCCGCCATTCCACACCATCGCCTATATGGCCGAGATGGTGACAGCCACCGAGGCCAGCTACTCGCGGGACGCCGTTGCGCGTGCCGAACGTTATCTGGCCGAGGTGCAGCAGTTGGCCAAGGCGGCCGGCATCGAATGCGGCAGCAGCTATCTCTTCAACGACCATCCGCATGAGGCGATCGTACAGACCGCACGGACCCAGCATTGCGACCTGGTGGTCATGGCATCGCATGGCTGGCGCGGCATGACCCGCTTGCTGCTCGGAAGCGAGACGCACAAGACGCTGCTGGAAAGCGAGGTTCCGGTACTGGTGTGCCGTTGAGCGCCGGGTGCCGGCGAACCGCGGATTGAAGGGAGGCGGCCGGTTCCGGCGAGGGTCGACCGGTCGCCACCCGGGCCGCGCCGGGGCAGGCCTCATTTCCTTTGCATCACCAACATCCCCGCCGCCATCGCGGCGGTGGCCAGCCAGCCGAACCGTTTCAGCGGCCACGGCGTGGTGAATCCACCCATGACCTTGCGCTGCGAGCCCATCGGCATCACGTGGCCAGGCCGTTGATCACGGTGCTCCCGTACCGCGCCTGCGGGAACGCCTGGAAAATGCCGGTCAGCAGGTACACGACGGCCGCGCCGAACGGCTTGTCGGGCGTCATCACCTTGGAACGTGTAGGGCATCGGGTTGCCGGTTGCGCTGACATCCAGCGCGCTGGCAAACCAGCGGCATGACCAGCACCTGCGGGCCGCCGGCCTCCAGGGTCGCCATGCTATGTTCCCGAAAGACATGGCCGACTGCATCGAGGCAGCAGCTCCGCTCGCGGCAGGCTGCCTGAGCGCATTCGATCGTTGGATACCTGCCTCTCATCGCGGCGCTAGGCACCACCGATCAGCGAGGAGACCGCACAAGTGAGAACACTCGGATTGATTGGCGGCATGAGCTGGGAGTCCACCGTCTCCTACTACCGGGAGATCAACGAGGGGGTCAAACAGCAGCTCGGCGGGTTGCACTCGGCCAGGCTGCTGCTCTTCAGCGTGGACTTCCACGAGATCGAGCAATTGCAGCACGCCGGCGAGTGGGAGAAGGCTGGCGAGGTCCTGGCGCAAGCCGCATCTGCACTGGAGCGGGCGGGAGCCGAAGGCCTGGTGATCTGCACCAACACCATGCACAAGGTGGCGGCACAGGTGCAGTCGGCCGTCTCGATTCCCTTGCTGCATATCGCCGATCCCACGGCCGCAGCGATCAAGGCCGCCGGGTTGACCCGCATCGGCCTGCTGGGAACCCGCTTCACCATGGAGCAGGACTTCTATCGGAAGCGCCTGGAGAGCCATGGGCTCGAGGTACTCATTCCCGGCGAGGAGGATCGCGCCGTGGTGCACGCAGTGATCTACGACGAACTTTGCCTGGGCATCGTGCGCGAAGAGTCGCGCAAGAAATACCTGGGCATCATCGACCGCCTGGTCGGCAACGGCGCACAGGCGATCATCCTCGGGTGTACCGAGATCTCCCTGCTGATTCGGCCGACCGACACCCGCGTGCCGCTGTTCGACACCACGGCGATCCACGCGGCGGATGCCGTGCGCTGGTCGCTCGAAGGCGGGCCGATCTAGCCGGCTGCGGTTTGTCGCAACCGGAGTCATCTGGCCGGTTTCGGGAAGGCCTGGCCCATCGGCTTCCTGCTCGTCATTACTTCCACCGGAAGTACAGAAAGCCCATGAACCCCATGCCATGGGCTTTTTTGTTGCGTGATTTTTTTCGCCGCGTTGCCGATCGCCTTCGATGAGCTGGCATGCATGCGATCTTCTCCGCATCACGCGCGCGCCAATGCAGCCTTCCAGCACTGCTTCAGAACGGAGTGCGTTGCCGTTATGGCCGTCCAATTGAACCATTCCACCATTGCAAGTTCTTGCAGGGCTTTTTCGATGCAAGGGGTCGGAGTAGTTTCCGTGAAGGGGAATTTCAACGGCCATCCGGAGGGGAGACAAAATGCATAACCATGCAGGGCTCAACGTGGTGCTCTTGCGCGCCGTGCGCGCGGCGCTTGCCGCAGCAGCGCTGGTGGCGTGCGCGGCGCAGGCGCAGGATCCGGGGGCGTCGGACAGCGGGCAGGCCGCGGCCAGCCAGGCGACCACGACGCAGGGGCGCAACAACGCGGCAAAGGCCAAGTCGACCACTACCCTGCAGGAAGTCGTGGTGACCGGCACGCATCGCGCCGGCTTGTCGCCGACTGCATCCCTTTCGCCGATCGACGCGTTCAGCGGCAGCCAGATCGCGAACCAGCCATCGGCGGATCTCACCGACACGCTGACCAACATCGTGCCGTCGCTGACCACCCAGCGCTTTCCGATCGCCGACGGCACGGCGTTCGTGCGGCCGGTGTCGCTGCGCAACCTGTCGCCCGACCAGACCCTGGTGCTGGTCGACGGCGTGCGCTTCCACCGTTCGGCGCTGGTCAACCTGCAGATCGACCCGCTCGGCACCTTCAACCAGGGCGCGCAGGCGGTCGACTTCTCGGTGTTCCCGTCCAACGCGGTCGAGCGCGTGGAGGTGCTGCGCGACGGCGCCTCAGTGCTGTACGGGTCGGACGCGATCGCCGGCGTGGTCAACGTGATCCTGAAGAAGGCGCCCGAGGGCGTGACGCTCAGCGCGGAGCTGGGCAAGTACGGCAAGGGCGACGGCGAGCTGCGGCGCTACGACGCCGATGCGGGGTTCCGGCTCGGCACCGACGGCTTCGTGCACGTGAGCGCCGAGCGCGAAACCACCGACCCCACTTCGCGCGGCGTGCCGCAGGCGCGCGCGGCGGCGGTGGCGGCGGTGGTGGGCGCTAACTTGGTGCCGTACAACGGCCTGGGTCAGCGCTGGGGCGACCCCGAGACGAAGACGAACAAGCTGTTCGTCAACGCCGGTCTGCCGCTGACCAGCGACATCCAGCTGTACGGCTACGGCAACTTCATGGACAAGAAGGTGCTGTCCAGCTTCTTCTACCGCACCCCGGTGCTGGCGCCGCAGTACGGCATCGCCGGCCGCTCCACCCTGGTCAGCTACGCCAACGGCAGCTTGACGCCGGCCAACGCGCCGCAGTCGCTGGTGGACAACATCGTGGCCGGTGGCGGCAACCCGGCGAACTACCTGACGGCCAACGCCGCCAGCCCAAGCGGCTGGATGCTGCTCAATCCGATCTACACGCAGTTCCCCGGCGGCTACAGCCCGCTGTTCGGCGCCGACATCGCCGATCACCAAGTGGTCGGCGGCGTGCGTGGCGGCGCCCAGGGCAACCTGCAGTGGGACGTGCATTACCGCAACGGCAGCAATGAGGTCGACTACCGCCTGCAGGGTTCGATCAACCCGAGCCTGGGCAACCTGTCGCCCACCACCTTTCGTCCCGGCAAGCTGACCCAGCGCGAGCAGGGCGCCGGCGCGGATTTCGTCCGTTCGTTCGACGACTCGCCGCTCACGCTAGCCTTCGGCGCGCAGTGGCGCCAGGAAACCTACATTATCCATCGGGGCGACGCCGGCTCGACCGAGGTGGGGCCGACCGCCTCGGTGTTCGGCGTGGGCTCGGATGCCTTCCAGGGCTTTCCGGCCAATGCGGCAGGGCGCTTCACGCAGAACAGCGACTCGGCCTACTTCGACGCCGAAACGAACCTCACCGACAAGTGGTCGGGCGCGGCGGCAGTGCGCTACGAGCATGCGAACGGCTACGGCTCCAAGGTGGTGTATAAACTTTCCAGCCGCTACGCGTTCACCGACACGTTCGCGCTGCGCGGCACGTTCAACACCGGCTTCCGCACGCCGACCCCCGGCCAGGCGAACACGCTCAACGTCACCACCACGGCGACCGCCCAGGGCGGCCTGGTTCCCAGCGGCACCTATCCGGTGAACAACCCGGTGGCGCGCGCGCTGGGTTCGACGCCGCTGCGGACCGAAACGTCGAAGAGCCTGTCTGTCGGCGCGGTGTGGACGCCGACCGACAGCGTCACGACCTCCCTGGACTACTACCGGATCAAGATCCGCGACCGCATCGGCCTGGTCAGCAAGAGCGTGACCCAGTCCACCGTCGACCAGCTCGCTGCCGGCGGCTACCCGAACGCGCAGCTGCTGCTCGGCAGCGACGCCAGCTATTTCGGCAATGCGTTCGGATCCGACATCCATGGCATCGACTTCGTGCTCGACACGCGGCACCAGCTTGGCAACGGCAAGCTCAACATCGACTTCCGCTACAACCGCAACACGCAGGACGTGGTCAAGGTGAAGCCGAACACGCTCAACAACGACTTCGTGTACGACCTCGAGCACCAGGTGCCGAAGAGCCGCGCGGTGCTGAGCTTCGACTACGGCCTGAGCCAGTTCGACTTTATCGCGCGGATCAACCGCTACGGCGGCTGGAGCACCACGGTGGGCCTGTTCGGCAGCAACAACCCGCCGGACGACGTGAGCCACTACAGCGGCAAGACGCTGGTGGACCTGGAGGCGCGCTACAAGTTCAACGACACCTTCTCGGTGGCCGTCGGCGGCAACAATGTCTTCGACACCTACCCCGGCAAGGAGCAGAACGCCACGCTGCAATTCCTCGGCGTCAGGTACGCGCTCACCTCGCCGTTCGGCTTCAACGGCGCCTTCTGGTACGCGCGAGTGACGGCCAGCTTCTGACCGTCGTCGCCTTGCAGCACCGTCTCCCCGGGCGGGTCCGGGGAGACGGTCCATGCGCCGGACCGCTGCGGTATTTGGCGCAGCCTCGGGCTTACCCGTCGATCCCTGCGATCGCTCCGCTTCCGCGCATCGCTGCGCCAGCTCCGCGAATGCCGCCTGGTAGGCGTAATTCAGCCCATCGAGCAGCAGTCCGGCGAATCCGGCGAACTCCCTGGGGCTGGCGGATAGATGGTCCAGGCGCGGGCAGCGCTTGCGCAGGTAGCCACCCACGCTGCCACCTTCGAGCAGCGTCTGGGGGATGCCGTCGCATTTGCGCAGCAGGCGCATGGCGTAGTCCTGGCAGGCCACGTCCGCATCGTGGCGAAAGCGGCTCAGCCAGGCATGCTGTGCGGGATCCTTGCTGTCCGGAAACCGGCTCGCCACGAACCAGGCTTCCTGCAGACATTCGATATCGTTGTACAAGGGGCTGAGGGCGAACACCAACTCGGTCGCCACGCGCTCCCTGCCGAGGGCGTGTTCGATGCGGCGGCGGTAGAGGCCCGCCACGCGGATCAGTGACTGGCGCGCTGGGGTTTTCCATTCGGCGATCCGCTGGTACTCGGGCAGATGACGCTCTTCGTCGAAGGCTTCCACGCGATTCAGGTGGCTCGGTATGTCATGCCGGTCCAGCGTGCCGGAGAAGGCCAGGCGCATGCGCCGTTTGTTCTCCTGTTCCGCGGCCTCCCAGTCCCGTGCGATCGCGGGCGAATCCTGGCGCAGTTCGTCGACGCAAGCCTGCCAGGACAACGGCGCCTGTGCATCCGGCAATGCCAGTTGCAGCGGAAGCCAGGGGAGGCTGCGCCATTGCCGTCCACTCCATCGGCGCAGGTCGTCCACGGCGGTGGTGCGCTGCGAATGGATGTCGGTCACGGTCTGGCTGTCGCAGAGTTCGGCGGTCTGGTAGTCGACCCCCAGTTGTCGGTAGTACGCACGGGTGGCGTTTTCGCAGTGCTCGGCGAAGCGCTCGAACAGGATGGCTGCGGGTCGGTCGTCGTGGAACAGGCCGGCCGCCTGCAGGTCCTGCGCGCTGCGGATGCGTTCCAGGTCGGCCGGGTGGGTATCCCAGGAACGCGTGGTGCCGTAGCCGAGGCTGCGTTTCAGTCTTGCCCAGGTTTGCGGGTCGAACGTGGCGACGTGGGCGGCGGCGGCTTGCGGAATGTTCGGCAGCAGCTTGTGCTCGCGCCAGGTGCGGGCGTTCTGTTCGTCGATCTCGCTGAAGGCCTGGCTCAGCGCGCGCAGGCGCAGTGCGGTTTCGCGGAAGTTCTCGCTGCCGGCAAGCATCACCTCGTAGCGGTCGGCGTCGAATTCCATCTGCCGCGACAGCGAGCGCCACAGGCGGAAGCTCAGCAGAAACAGCCCGTGCAACAGCAGGCGCGAGGCCCTGATGCCGAGCTGGGTGATGAAGACCACGATCCGGATCACGGTGTCGCCGCTTTCCTCGGCCCAGCGCTGCAGGCGTTCATCCCAGGGACCGGGCTGGTGCGCACGCACGTCCAGCCATGCATTGACGTGATTGACCAGGAAGCTGCAGCGCATGCCGAAGCGCTGGGCGAAATGGCCAAACTCGTGGGCCAGCACGCCGAGGAACTGCTGGCTGGTCAGCCCTGCCACCAGCGGCAGGCCGATGGTCAGTACCTTGCGGCCGCTGAAGAATCTGGGCCAGCCACCTTCGAAGTGCACGCTGGCATTGACCTGGTTGGACATTTTCAGCGCCACCGGCGGGCGGATGCCGATGGCGCCGGTGAGTGCCTGGACGGCTTCGGTCAAGCGCGGCTCGTCGGCCGGGTCGAGTGTCAGGGAACGGTCCCTGCCGCTGTCTCCAGACAGGATGGGGCGAGCCAGCAACAGCAGCAGGATGCCGCCACTCACGCCGGGTACGCCATAGACGAGGAGCAGCGGCCAGATACCGTGCACCCGTCGGCCGATGAGCAGGTGAGCGTGGCCGAGATACCAGTACAAGGCATATCCCAGCCCGGTCACCAGAGCCAGGTAGAGCAGCGGCATGAGCACGCAGCAAATCGTCACCACGCTCAGATGCATACGGTAGAGCGGGCTCGGCCGACGCCTGGAGAATCCTTGGGCGAGGCATGGTCGCAGGCTTTCGAGCGGGTCGCCGGGTTTGGCGGGAGCAGCCTCCGGGGCCGCTTGCGCCTCCTTGCTGGCGGCCAACCCCGCCCGGGTCAGCGCCTGGTGCCAGCGCTCCGCCTCCTGCGCATCCAGCCCGGCCTTGACCACGCGTTTCGCCGGCGGAAGCAACGCCCGCACCTGGGCGGGGCCGAGTCCCATCTGCTGCTTGAGCGCCTCGGCAATGCTTTCAGTGGTATGGCCGGGCACGGGGTGTCCGGAGAGTTTCACCCGATATTGCGCCATGGCAGTCCTTTGCGTGATTTCTTTCGATGCCCCGGATAATCACAAAACTGCCCGGCATCGGCAATGCGCCGGCCCGCGCTCGGCAGGGAGCGGCTACACGCGGTAGTAGTCGCGATACCAGCTCACGAAGTTGGCGATGCCGGTGTCTATCGACACCTGCGGCGCGTAGCCAACCGCGCGGATCAGTTCCGACACGTCCGCCTCGGTGTCGGGAACGTCGCCGGCCTGCATGGGCAGCATCTCCATCTGCGCCTTGCGTCCCAGGCACTGCTCCAGCACCGCGATGTAGCGCATCAGCTCCACCGTTTCCGCGTTGCCGATGTTGTACAGGCGGTACGGCGCAACCCCGCTGCTGGCCGGGTCGGGAGCGTTGCCGTTCCAGTGGCTGTTCCTGGCCGGCAGTGTGTCCAGCGTGCGGATCACGCCTTCGACGATGTCGTCCACGTAGGTGAAGCTGCGCTTGTGCCGGCCATGGTTGAACACCTTGATCGGTTCCCCGGCCAGGATCGCCCTGGTGAACAGGAACAGCGCCATGTCCGGGCGTCCCCACGGTCCGTAGACCGTGAAGAAGCGCAGGCCCGTGCACGGCAGGCCGTACAGGTGCGCATAGCTGTGCGCCATCTGCTCGTTGGCCTTCTTGGTGGCGGCGTAGAGGGTCAGCGGATGTTCGGTGGGCTGATGCTCCGAGAACGGCATGGCGGTGTCGGCGCCATACACCGAACTGGTGGAGGCGAACACCAGGTGCTCCACCCCGTGCCGACGGCAACCTTCCAGCACGTGCAGAAAACCGGTGACGTTGCTGGCCACGTACGCGTGCGGGTTCTCGGCCGCATAGCGCACGCCAGCCTGCGCCGCGAGGTTGATCATGCGCTGCGGCTTGTGCGCGGCGAAGGCATTTTCCACCGCCGCGCGGTCGGCAAGATCAGCATGCACGTGCGCATAGCCGGGGTGCGCGATGAAGCGTGCCAGTCGCGCCTTCTTCAGGTTGACGTCGTAGTAGTCGTTGAGGTTGTCGAGGCCGATGACTTCGTCGCCACGTTCGAGCAATTGCAAGGCGACGTGCGAGCCGATGAAGCCGGCGGTGCCGGTGACCAGTACTTTCATGGCATGAAGTCCCGTTCAGAGGCGGCCGTCGACCGCTTCGCGCGGCAGCAGGCATTTCACGTCGTACAGCACTGAGGCGGCCTTGCCGAACGCGCGGATGCCGGCCGGGCCCATGCCGACGAATTGCTGGTGGCCAACCGCGATGATCACGGCGTCGTAACTACCGGTTTGTGGTTGGGTCAGGGGCGTGATGGCGTACTCATGCTCCGCTTCGGCGGCGTTGATCCACGGGTCGTGGACATCGACCTGGGCGTTGTAGCCGCGCAGCGCCAGCACGATGTCGACCACCCGGGTATTGCGCAGGTCCGGGCAATTCTCCTTGAACGCCAGGCCAAGGATCAGCACGCGCGCGTGCACCGGATTGATGCCCTTGCACACCATCAGTTTGATCACTTCGCCGGCGATGTACGGACCCATGCCGTCGTTGGTGCGGCGGCCGGCGAGGATCACGTCGGAATGGTGGCCCACCTCCTGCGCCTTGTGGGTGAGGTAATACGGGTCCACGCTGATGCAATGGCCGCCGACCAGACCCGGACGGAACGGCAGGAAGTTCCACTTGGTGCCCGCCGCCTGCAGCACCTCCAGGGTGTCGATGCCGAGCTTGTTGAACAGCATGGCCAAGTCGTTGACCAGCGCGATGTTCAGGTCGCGCTGGGTGTTTTCGATCACCTTGGCCGCTTCGGCCACCTTCAGCGAACTGGCCTGGTACGTACCGGCGGTGATCACCGAGCCGTACAGGCGATCGACGAAATCGGCCGTCTCAGGCGTGGAGCCCGAGGTGACCTTGCGAATGCTGGTGACGCGATGCTGCTTGTCGCCGGGGTTGATGCGTTCGGGGCTGTAGCCGGCGAAGAAATCGCGGTTGTAGACCAGGCCCGAGCCTTTCTCCAGGATCGGCACGCACACCTCTTCCGTGCAGCCGGGATACACGGTTGATTCGTACACCACCACGTCGCCGGGCTTGAGCACCTTGGCCAGGGTTTCGCTGGCCTTGATCAGCGGTGTCAGGTCCGGGCGCTTGGCGAGGTCGATCGGCGTGGGCACGGTGACGATGTAGGTGTTGCGGTCGCGCAGATCATCCAGCTCGGCAGTGAAGCGCAGCTGCCTGGCTGCGGCCAGTTCCGCCGCATCGACTTCCAGCGTCTTGTCGTGGCCGGAAGCCAGCTCGTCGATGCGGACCTGGTTGATGTCGAAGCCGACGGTGTCGTAGTGCTTGCCGAATTCCACGGCGAGCGGCAGGCCGACATAACCCAAGCCCACGATGGCGAGCTTGGTGTTCTGGATGTTCCGCATACGGTCACCTCGGATGCTTGGGTGGGACGCGGCGCTGATGCGCGCGTCGATCCGGCAGTTGCAGCCACGACCGAGCACGCTTGTGGATCAGCGTTCAGGTAAGGTGCCAGCGACCGCGGAATCGTGGAGGCACACGTTGCACGCAAACGGACCGCAGCCATTGGAACACGGCGGCTGCGTGCCGGGCGACGGAGATCCCAACGTTTGGTCCGCTGGCAATCCTGCATTCACGCACCGTCATGGCCACTCGCAGAAGGTCTGCGTACGTGGCGCGACGGAGGTTCACGCTGCGCTGGCACTGACATGGCGCCGACTATGCCAAGGTGGACTGTGCATGAATCGTGCACGCCGGCGTCCGCGAACCGGTGAGGAGCCACGAATGGGATGAGGGCAGGAGCCCAGCGGGCCGGGTGGCGTCGCCAGGGCGGCGATCCGTACGGTCAGGCGTCGAAGCGCGCGGCGTCAGCGCAGCACGTTCAGCTGGAACATCAGCCAGCCGGCGATTGCGCTCAGCGCCAGACAAAAGGTAAGCCAGAACCCTCTGGAGTTTTTCCCCCCACATCCGCGGCTTGTTCTCGTCGTTTTCCATGGTCTTGAGCATTCGTGGCAAGGCAGGCGGTTCTATGGATGGGGCTGGGAAAGCCAGTATCGTGCCAAGCGAAGGATAATGCGCATATTGCCGACCGTGCCCGCCCGGGCAATGTCCAGCCGCCGGGCCTGGTTGAGCCGGCCGGTATGGGTGTCGTTGCTCGCCTGCATGTCGCGCGTAAGCTTCAGCTGCTGCTGGGGGCAGGTTGTTCACCCGCTTGTCGATCCCGGCCTTCTGCCCTTCCAACTGGCCGATCTGCTGGATCAGCGCCTTGTAGGCCGGGTGTTCGGGAGTGACCTGGCGCTGCATGTCCGCCTGTTGCAGGCGCAACTTCTGGATGTTGGCCTCGATCGCCACTTCCTGGTCCAGCAGACTCTGGGTCTGCATGCTGATGTCGACCGGATGCGTCCGGATCTGGCAGGGGTTGAGCGCCGCTGTGGCCCGCTCCAGGTCGCAGCGCATGTTGGGCAACTGCTCGCGAACGAACTTCGGGCTGTTCGCCGCTTCCGCCGAATTGCGGCCCACGTCCTGGCGCACGTAGTGTTCGCCCACCTGCCTGAGCACATCGGCTGCAAGATATGCTCACACGGAACCTGACACATCGGGGCGTTCGACCCCTGGCGTGAAAATTCGGAAATCACAGATAGGGTTCCCAGCTACTGATGCCCTGCGTGATTATCTGGTGAACATGCTCGAATACTTTCCGTTGTTGGCGATAAGGGTCGGGAATATCTTTACCGTGCAGCCATTTGTTGAACAGATAAACCTTGCCGTGGACCTCGGGTGCAAGCCGTACCATTGCCGCCACATGGCCTTTTTCCATGCCCAGCACCAAATCGGCGCCGCGCAGAGTGGAGGGTGTCAGCTGGTGCGCGCGGTGCATGCTGCCGTCGATACCGTTCTCGGCAAGCAATTGCAGGGCCGTCGCGTCCATGGGACTGCCGACGAGCGCGCCGAGCCCGGCACTGGCGAACTCGATGTCGCGCCCTGCCATGCGCTGTCGAAACAGGTACTCGGCCACGGGGCTGCGGCAGATATTGCCCGTGCAGACGATCAGTATCCGTTTGAACACAGTGCCGACTTGCTCCCGGAGCCAGGCCAGCCGACGTCGGTTAGAACGCAAGAAAATGGCGGGCGGGTTCTTCCTGTCCCGTTTTACCGAAGGCCTGCGCCGGAAGCGCCGAAAACCGCTGTCTGACGCGGGCCAAGGTAATGGGGTCGATAGTCAGGCAAAGAAGCCTGTTGTCTGCTTTTGATTATCCAATGCCTGCAGTCGTGAAAAAGTTCGTCTAGTTGCCCTTGGGATATTGGTAACTGCCAGCGGCAGGGACCGTAACGCGGCTTTGGATCATTGTACGTACGAATTGCCTGACAGTGAATATTGACCAAACGGGCATTCAATCTGCGCAAGTAATGAAAATGTGAATGCAAATGTGAATTCAATTTTCACGCCAGTTTGTCCTGATCGTGAAGTCGAGCGCACGAAGGTGGAGCGAGTTTGTTTCCGCTGCCGAGGTGGGAACTACGTGCGGCGAAGTCGTCCGGGAGCTGCCGCGCGCTTGGCGGCCCGTTTGGGGAACTCCTGCGCCCGTCGCCCCTGATGCCCCGATGGCTCGCCGCGGCGGGACACATCCGGCAGTGGGCGCCGCGTCGTGAGGTGGCCATGCCGTCTTCGCCGTCCATGAAGGAGTCCCTCATGAACCACAGCGTCCTCGTCACCGGCGGCGCCGGATACATCGGCAGCCATGTCGTGCAGCAGCTGGTCGCACGTGGCGAACCCGTGGTCGTCGTGGACAACCTGAGCACCGGATTCCGCGATGCGGTGCGGGGCGCCGAACTGGTGGTTGGCAATGTCGGCGACCGCGCGCTGCTCGCGCGCGTGCTGGCCGGGCATCGCGTCGATGCGGTGCTGCATTTCGCCGCGCATACGGTGGTGCCCGAATCGCTGAGCGATCCGCTCAAGTACTACGGCAACAACACCTGCAACACGCAAAGCCTGCTCGCCTGCTGCGCGGAAGCCGGCGTGGGGCACTTCATCTTTTCCTCCACCGCCGCGGTCTATGGCGTCACCGAAAGCGGCATGGCCGACGAGGACACGCCGACCCGGCCGATCAATCCCTACGGCATGTCCAAGCTGATGTCCGAGACCATGCTGCGCGACATCTGCGCCACCGGGTGCATGCACCACGCCACGCTGCGCTACTTCAACGTGGCCGGCTGCGATCCGCAGGGCCGCATCGGGCATTCGACGCTGCATTCGACGCTGCTGATCAAGGTGGCCTGCGAGCATGCGGTAGGCAAGCGCGCCAGCGTGTCGATCTTCGGCAGCGACTACGACACGCCGGACGGCACCGGTATCCGCGACTACATCCACGTCGAGGATCTGGCCGCAGCCCACCTGCGGGCACTCGACCACCTGCGCGATGGTGGCGAGTCATTGACCCTCAACTGCGGCTACGGCCACGGCTACAGCGTGCGCGAGGTCATCGACGCCGTGCAACGCGTCGGCGGCCACCCGTTGGCGGTGATCGAGCAGCCGCGTCGTGCCGGCGACACGCCGATGCTGGTGGCGCGCAGCGACCGCCTCAAGCAGCGGCTCGACTGGCGGCCGCAGTACGACGACCTGGATTTCATCGTGCGCACGGCGCTGCTGTGGGAGCAGAAGCTCGCGCGGCAGCCGGTGACGCTGGCCTCCGGAGTGTGAATCCCGGCGCAGCCTCTCGCTGCGCGCCTGCTCCACGGTGATTGACCTGCCCAGCGGGCGATGCTTTTGAAAGGCATCGCCCGCCAGCGGGCTCCTACGACCCGGCAGTTACTCGACCGTCACGGATTTCGCCAGGTTGCGCGGCTGGTCGACGTCGGTGCCGCGCAGCACGGCGACGTGGTAGGCGAGCAGCTGCAGCGGGATGGTGAACACGGCCGGGGCGATGAAGTTGCCGCCGGAGGCCACGCGCAGCATGCGGCCGGTGCCGGCCATGTCGTCCATGCCGGCGGCGCCGTCGGCGAACACGATCAGCTGGCCGCCGCGGGCGCGCACTTCCTGCAGGTTGGATTTCAGCTTGTCCAGCAGCGGGCCGTTCGGTGCCACCGCGATCACCGGCATGTGCTCGTCGACCAGCGCCAGCGGGCCATGCTTGAGCTCGCCGGCGGCATAGGCCTCGGCGTGGATGTAGGAGATCTCCTTGAGCTTCAGCGCGCCTTCCATTGCCACCGGGTACTGCACGCCGCGGCCGAGGAACAGCGCGTGCTGGCGGTGGATGAACTCGCCGGCCAGGACGATGATCGCCGGCTCCATCTGCAGCGTTTCCTCGATCGCCCGCGGCAGGTGCTGCAGCTCGGCGCACAGCGCGGCGTAGCGGTCGGCATCGAGGCCGTGGCGGCGGGCCAGCTCCAGCGTCAGCAGGGCGAGGCCGGCCAGCTGGGTGGTAAAGGCCTTGGTCGAGGCCACGCCGATCTCGGGGCCGGCGCGGGTCATCAGCTTGAGGTCGGCCTCGCGCACCGCCGAGGATTCGGGCACGTTGCAGATCGCCAGCGTGCCGAGGTAGCCACGCCGGCGCGATTCGCGCATCGCCGCCAGGGTGTCGGCGGTTTCACCGGACTGCGAGATCGCCACGAACAGCGTGCCCTCCGGCACCACCGTCTCGCGGTAGCGGTATTCGCTGGCCACCTCGACGCTGACCGGCAGCCGCGCGTATTCCTCGATCCAGTACTTGGCGACCAGGCCGGCGTGGTAGCTGGTGCCGCAGGCGACGATGTGCAGGCCGCGGGTGGCTTGCAGCAGCGCGTCGCTGTCGATGCCGAAGATGTTCGGCAGCACGCCGTGCGGGCCCAGCCGCGCCTCCAGCGTGTTGGCCACCGCCTGCGGCTGCTCGAAGATCTCCTTCTGCATGTAGTGGCGGTACTCGCCGCGCTCCACCGCGTCGGTGGACAGCTCGCTCTCGTGCACCGCGCGCTCCACCGGCGCGCCGTCCAGGCCGAACACCTGCACGCTGTCGCGGGTGATCTCCACCACGTCGCCCTCGTCCAGGTAGAGCATCTTGTGGGTGACCTGGACCAGCGCCTGCGCGTCGGAGCCGAGGAAGTTCTCGCCGATGCCCACGCCGACCAAGAGCGGCGCGCCGCGGCGGGCGCCGACCACGCGGCCGGGCTCGTCGCGGCTGAGCACGGCGATGGCGTAGGCGCCTTCCAGCTCGCGCACGGTGGCCAGCACCGCCTCGCGCAGGCTCAGGCCCTGGTCGAGGTGGCGGTCGATCAGCGCGGCCATCACCTCGGTGTCGGTGTCGGAGGTGAACACATGGCCGGCGGCCTCCAGCTCGGCGCGCAGGCGGGCGTGGTTCTCGATGATGCCGTTGTGCACGATCGACACCCGCCCGGCGATGTGCGGGTGCGCGTTGGCCTCGTTCGGCACGCCGTGGGTGGCCCAGCGGGTGTGCGCGATGCCGGTGCCGCCGGGCAGCGGGTCGGCCAGGTACAGCGCCTCCATCTCGCGTACCTTGCCCTTGGCGCGCACGCGATGGATCGCGCCGCCGTCCAGCACGGCCACGCCGGAGGAGTCGTAGCCGCGGTATTCGAGCGCCTTCAGGCCGGCAATCAGCAGCGGAGCGACGTCACGCTGGGCCACGGCAGCAACAATTCCGCACATCGGGGCAGTTTCCTTGGGTGGGACAGAACCATGGCTTCGCCACGGGCGGGCGGTTGCGCGTGGCCGACATAAACGCAGGCTTTCGCGGGCCGCTCGACCCAATGACCGTTGTGTCGCCGAATGGTTCGGCCCAGCCGTTCCGTGAAGCCGCTGCGGGTAGCGGGACTGCATGCCGCCTTGCGCCGGGCCGTAGCGGCATGGATGCACACACTTCCGGTTGTGCTTCCCGGCCCGGCTGGTGCAGGTCGGCACGCATTTGGCCGTCCATCGCCGGCAGCCGTGATACTGCCGCCGATATGTACAAGTAGTGATCGACTGCTCTGGCGGAGTCTAGTTTCCCCAGGTGGCGAACATCACCGCCACGGCCGCTGCCATTGCCGCCGTGGCCAGCCAGCCGAACAGTTTCAGCGGCCACGGCATGGTGAATTCGCCCATGACCTTGTTGCTGGAGCCCATCAGCATCATCGCGACCATCAGCGGCACGGCGGCGACGCCGTTGACCACCGCACTCCAGTACAGCGCCTTGATCGGGTCGAGCGGGGTGAGGTTGAGCGCGATGCCGAGCAGGGCGGAGCCGATCAGCACGCCGTAGAAGAACCTGGCCTCGTGCGGCTTGTGTTCGAGCCCGCTGCGCTGGCCGAAGGCGCCGGCGGCGGCGTAGGCGGTGGCGCCGGCGAGCACCGGCACGGCGAGCAGGCCGGTGCCGATGATGCCGGCGGCGAACAGCGCGAACGCCAGCTCGCCGGCCAGCGGACGCAGCGCTTCGGCGGCCTGGGCCGAGGACTGGATGTCGGTCTTGCCGTGCGCGTGCAGCACTACGGCGGCGGTGAGGATGATGAAGAACGCGATCAGGTTGGAGAAGATCATCCCCACCGTGGTGTCGATGCCGATCCGGCGCAGCGCGCTTGGCGCCTGTTGCGGCGCGTCCTGCAGTGGCTTGCGCTGTTTGCTCGTTTCGATCTCCTCCACTTCCTCGGAGGCCTGCCAGCAGAACAGATAAGGGCTGATGGTGGTGCCGAGCAGGGCGACCAGACCCACGGCGTAGGCGGCGTCCCAGCGGATCGGCGGCAGCACGATGCTCCTCAGCACGGCGCGCCAGGGCACGTCGATCACCAGCACGGTGGCCACGTAGGCGAACAGGCTCAGGGTGAGCACTTTCAGGATCGGCGCGTAGCGGGTGAACGGAATGAACACCTGCAGCAGCAGCGACAGCACGGCGAACAGCGCGGCGTAGAGCAGGGCCGGGCCGCCGATCAGCAGCTGCAGCGCCGCGCCCATGGCGCCGATGTCGGCCGCCAGGTTGATCACGTTGGCGACGAAGATCAGCACCAGCAGCGCATACACCAGCTTGCGCGGGTAGTGCAGGCGCATGCCGTCCACCAGGCCGTGGCCGGTGACGCGGCCGATGCCGGCGCTGATCGCCTGGATCGCGATCATCAGCGGCATGGTCAGGAACACGCACCACAGCATGCCGTAGCCGAACGCCGCGCCGACCTGCGAGTAGGTGGCGATGCCGCTGGGGTCGTCGTCGGCCGCGCCGGTGATCAGGCCGGCGCCGAGGTCTTTCCAGGGCGGGGCTTCCGGACCGCCGTCTTCGGTGTTTTCGCGTACGGCCATGCTGCTGGTTCCGCTGTGTGGTCCCGCCCGGCGCCGCGCAAGGGTACCCGCCCGGATGATGGAACAGTCGAATCCTGGGTGTGACGAGGTGTCGCAGCGAAATTCACAAGCCGCAGTGTACATAGTGCACCGAACCGGATTCTTTGCATGTGCGGGGTTGCCTGACCATGACTACCGATGCCTTTGCCCATCCGCCGCTCGACTCCGACCAGCTGTACGGCATCGACGCCTGGTGGCGCGCCGCGAACTACCTTTCGGTCGGGCAGATCTACCTGCGCGCCAATCCGCTGCTGAAGGAGCCGCTGGCGCTGGCACACATCAAGCACATGTTGCTTGGGCACTGGGGCACCACGCCGGGGCAGAACTTCATCTATGCGCACCTGAACCGGGCGATCCGGCAGTACGACCTGGACATGTTCTACATCTCCGGCCCCGGCCACGGCGGCCCCGCGGTGGTGGCGAACGCATACCTGGACGGCACCTACAGCGAGGTGTACCCGGACATCAGCCAGGACGAGGCGGGGCTGCAGCGCTTGTTCAAGCAGTTTTCCTTTCCGGGCGGGATACCCAGCCACGCCTCGCCGGAATGCCCCGGTTCGCTGCACGAGGGCGGCGAACTCGGCTACTCGCTGAGCCATGCGTTCGGCGCGGTGTTCGACAACCCCGGGCTGATCGCGGCCTGCGTGGTCGGCGACGGCGAGGCGGAAACCGGGCCGCTGGCTACCGCCTGGCATTCGAACAAGTTCCTCGACCCGGTGGGCGACGGCGCGGTGCTGCCGATCCTGCATCTGAACGGCTACAAGATCGCCAACCCCGCGGTGCTGGCGCGGATCGGCCGCGACGAGCTGGAGCCATTGCTGCGCGGCTACGGCTGGACGCCGTTTTTCGTGTCGGGCAGCGAACCGGCGGCGATGCACCAGGCGATGGCGGCGGCGCTGGACGCGGTGGTGGCGCAGATCCGGCAGATCCAGCGCGATGCGCGCAAACACGGCGTCACCGCGCGGCCGCGCTGGCCGATGATCGTGCTCGACTCGCCCAAGGGCTGGACCGGGCCGAAGCTGGTGGACGGCAAGCCGAACGAGGGCACCTTCCGCTCGCACCAGGTGCCGCTGTCGGTCTCCGCCAGCAGCCCGCCGGAGCACCTGCGGCAGCTCGAGGCATGGCTGCGCAGCTACCGGCCGGAGGAGCTGTTCGACGCACACGGCCGGCTGCGGCCGGAAATCGCCGCGCTGGCGCCGGAGGGCATGCGCCGGATGAGCGCGAACCCGCACACCAACGGCGGCCTGCTGCTGCGCGACCTGCGCCTGCCGGACTTCCGCGACTACGCGCTCGCGGTGCCGCAGCCCGGCGTGCGCGGCAGCGGCGACACCCGCGCGCTGGGGCCGTTCCTGCGCGACGTGATCCGCCTGAACGAGTCGTCGCGCAACTTCCGCGTGTTCGGCCCGGACGAGACGGTATCGAACGGCCTCAATGCGGTGTTCGAGGCCACCAACCGCCAGTGGGAGGCCCCGCTGAAGCCGAACGACGAGTTCCTCGCCACGCAGGGGCGGGTGGTGGAGATGCTCAGCGAGCACCAGTGCGAAGGCTGGCTGGAAGGCTACCTGCTGACCGGGCGGCATGGCTTGTTCAACTGCTACGAGGCGTTCATCCACATCGTCGATTCGATGTTCAACCAGCACGCCAAGTGGCTGAAGATGACCGCGGCGATCCCGTGGCGGCGCCCGCTGGCCTCGCTGAACTACCTGCTGGCCTCGCACGTGTGGCGGCAGGACCACAACGGCTTCACCCACCAGGATCCGGGTTTCATCGACCACGTGGTCAACAAGAAGGCCAGCATCGTGCGGGTGTACCTGCCGCCGGACGCGAACTGCCTGCTGTCGGTGATGGACCACTGCCTGCGCAGCCGGCATTACGTCAACGTGGTGATCGCCGGCAAGCACCCGGCGCCGCAATGGCTGGCGATGGACGCGGCGCAGCGTCACTGCAGCCTGGGCATCGGCGTCTGGCCGTGGGCCAGCAGCGACCAGCACGGCGAGCCGGACGCGGTGATGGCCTGCGCCGGCGACGTGCCCACGCTGGAGACGCTGGCGGCGGTGACGATCCTGCGGCGCTACCTGCCGGAGCTGAAGCTGCGCGTGGTCAACGTGGTCGACCTGATGAAGCTGCAGTCGCCCAGCGAGCACCCGCACGGCCTGGGCGACGACGATTTCGACCAGCTGTTCACCCGCGACAAGCCGGTGATCTTCGCCTACCACGGCTACCCGAGCCTGATCCACCGGCTCACCTACCGGCGTACCAACCACGACAACCTGCACGTGCACGGCTACCAGGAGGAGGGCACCATCACCACCGCGTTCGACATGACCGTGCTGAACGCGCTGGACCGCTTCCACCTGGTGATCGACGTGATCGACCGCGTGCCGCAGGCGGGCGAGCGGGGCATCTACCTCAAGCAGAAGCTGCTGGACAAGCTGCTCGAGCACAAGCAGTACATCGACGACAACGGCGAGGATTTGCCGGAGATCCGCAACTGGGTATGGGGCGCGCAGGACGCCGGCGTGCTCTCGTAAGAGCCCGCTGGCGGGCGATGCTGTTGTTTGGGATCTTCATCCGGAGCATCAGGGCGACAGCATCGCCCGCCAGCGGGCTCCTACAAAAACAGGCAGAAAATTCGAGTCGAAGTGCCGTTCAGCAGCGCACGAGCGCCGCGGTGGCCGTCGCGGCCACCCATTCCTCGTTGGCGGCTTCCACCACCACCTTGACCCGGCTGGCGGCGCTGGAGATGACCGGCGCGTGGGCGGCATTCGCGGCCGGGTCGATCACCACGCCGAGGAAGCCCAGGCCGGCGCAGACGCGCTCGCGGATCACCGCTAGGTGCTCGCCGATGCCGGCGGTGAAGGCCAGCATGTCCATCCCGTCCAGCGTGGCCGCCAGCGCGCCCACCTGGCGCACGATGCTGTGCACGTACAACGCCAGCGCTTCGCGCACCGGCGTTTCGCCTTCGCGCGGCAGCAACTCGCGCGGGTCGGAGGACACCCCGGAAACGCCGAGCAGGCCCGACTCGTGGTACAGCATGCGGCCCACCCGTTCGAGCGACAGCTTGCCGATCTCCATCAGGTAGATCACCGCGCCGGGGTCCAGCGCGCCGCAGCGCGTGCCCATCATCAGCCCGTCCAGCGCCGAGAAACCCATGGTGGTGGCGACGCTTTGCAGGTTGCGCATGGCGCACAGGCTGGCGCCGCTGCCCAGGTGCGCCACGATGGTGCGGCCGCGCGCGGCGTCGCCGTAGCGCTCGCCCAGCACCTGCGCCTGGTACGCGTAGGACAGGCCGTGGAAACCGTAGCGGCGCAGGCCCTGGTCCCACGCCGAGCGCGGCAGCGGCAGCATCTTCTCCACCGTCGGCATGCTCTGGTGGAAGGCGGTGTCGAAGCAGGCCACCTGCGGCAGCTGCGGCAGTTCGGTCAGCAGCGCGTCGATCGCCTCCAGCGCGAACGGCTGGTGCAGCGGCGCCAGCGGGATATAGCTTTTCAGGTCGGCCAGCACCGCGGCATCGACCTGCACCGGCTCGAAGTACTTGCTGCCACCGTGCACCACGCGGTGCGCGATCGCCACGATGCGGCGGCCGTGCAGCCGCGCCACGATGCGCTGGCGCAGGTAGGTCAGCGCGGCATGGTAGGGGTGCTCGCAGTCCAGCGTCAGCGTCTCGGCTGCGGCGCCGCTTTCGCTGAACACCGGGGTATTGCCGGTGATGCCCTCGACCTTGCCGCCCCATGTCGGCACGCGCGCCAGCGGCGTCGCGTCCGCGTCGAACAGCGCGAACTTGATGCTGGACGAACCGCAGTTCAGTACCAGGATGAGTGAGCCTGCACTGCTGTCGTTCATGGCGGGCTGAGCCGGTAACGGTGGGCCACCAGCGCGGCGAGCGCACACGAGGCGATGCGTGATTCGCGCGAATCGGCGCGGCTGGTCAGCACGATCGGCACGCGCGCACCCATCACCACTGCCGCGCTGCTCGCGCCGCCCAGGTATTCCAGTTGCTTGGCCAGCATGTTGCCGCTTTCCAGGTCGGGTACCAGCAGGATGTCGGCCAGGCCGGCCACGTTCGATTCGATGCCCTTGATCCGCGCGGCCGCGGCGGAGATCGCGTTGTCGAACGCCAGCGGCCCGTCCAGCACCGCGCCGGTGATCTGGCCGCGGTCGGCCATCTTGCACAGCGCGGCGGCGTCGAGCGTGGTCTGCATGCGCGGGTTGACCGTCTCCACCGCGGCAAGGATCGCCACCCGCGGCGTGGTCACGCCGAGGATGTGCGCCAGCTCGATCGCGTTGCGCACGATGTCGGCCTTCTCCTCCAGCGTGGGCGCGATGTTGACCGCGCCGTCGGTGATGATGAACGGGCGCGGATACGCCGGGCTGTGCATCAGGTAGCAGTGCGAGATGCGCCGCGCCGTGCGCAGGCCGGTCGCGGAAGCCACCACGGCGGCCATCAGCTCGTCGGTGTGCAGGCTGCCCTTCATCAGCGCGTCGACGCGACCGCCGGCGGCCAGCTCGACTGCGCGCGCAGCGGCGGCGTGGCTGTGCGGCACGTCCTCGATGGCGATGCCGGCAAGATCGAGCCCGGCCTGGCGCGCCACCTTCGCGAGTTTCGCCTGCGGCGCCACCAGCACTGGTTCGATCAAGCCGGCCGCGCGCGCGTCCAGTGCGGCGCCGAGGCTGGTTTCGTCGCAGGGATGCACCACCGCGACGCGGATCGCACCCAGTGCCAGCGCGCGGGCCACCAGCGGGCGGCCGTCGCCGTCGGGCAGCCGCACTGCCGGCAGGCGGGTGGCAGCGTATTCGATGTGCTCGGCGGGCGCGAGCACCTCCACCGTGCCGTCGATCGCCAGCACGCCATGCTGGTTGACGCCGCGGCAGGCGAAGCGGATCTGCCGGGTGGCGGCATCCCGCGCGATCGCCTGCACCTGCACCGCCAGCGTGTCGCCGATGTGCAGCGGCGCATGGAAACGCAGCGCCTGTTCCAGGCAGGTGGTGCCGGCGCCCGGCAGGCGCGTGCCCAGCGCGGTGGCAATCAGCGCCACGCCCCACATGCCGTGGCCGATCATGTCGTGGAAAGCGGGCGAGGCGGCGCATGCCGGATCCAGCCGCTGCGGATCGCCGTCGCCGTACAGGGTCGCCAGCAGCTGCACGTCGGCGGCGGTCAGCACGCGCTCGACCGTCGCGCTGTCGCCGAGGGCGATCTCGTCGAAGGTGCGGTTGCGGATCAGCGGCGCGGCAGTGTCGGGCGTGGTCTCGTCCATGCTTCGGTTCCGGTCGGTGTCGGCGGGTCCGGCGGCGCCGGTGCGGACAGCGTAGCGCCGTCGGCTCCGGCGCGTCGAAGCGGCATTCAGCCGCGCACGTCGGGAACCTCGACCGGGCCGGCGCCGGCGCTGCGTTTCAGCAGCCACGCCAGCACCGGCGGCGTCACCATCGCGGTGAGCAGCGACATCGCCACGATGATCGCGTAGATGCGGTTGTCGAACACGCCGGCGGCGAGGCCCAGCGTGGCGACCACGATGCCGACTTCGCCGCGCGGCACCATGCCGAAGCCGATGATGGTGGCGCTGCGCGTGCCCAGCGTGAGCGAGCCGAGCCAGCCGCCGACCAACTTGGAGACGATGGCGATTGCGGTGACCACGGCCAGCATCCACAACGCCTCGGCACTGGCCAGCTCGTGCAGGTCGACCTTGCTGCCGGTGACCACGAAGAAGAATGGGGTGAGCAGGGCCAGCAGCGGCTGGGTCTGCTTTTCCAGGGTGTGCTGCTGGCGGGTTTCCGAGGCGATCATGCCGGCCAGAAACGCGCCGATGATCGCGGCCAGGCCGAAGCGGGTGGACAGCCAGGCCAGGCCCAGGCACAGCGCCAGCACGATCATCAGCGGCGAATGCGGGCCGAGCGGCTTGTCCAGCCAGGCGGAGTTCCAGCGCATCACCCGCGCGCCGCCCCAGCCGATCACCGCGATGAAGCCGACCGCGCCGGCCAGCACCACCAGCAGATGCGCGGCGTCGATGCTGCCGCCGCCCTGCAGCGACACCACCACGCCGAGCAGCAGCATGGCCAGGACATCGTCGATCACCGCCGCGCCGAGGATCACCTTGCTCTCGATGCGCTGCAGCGCGTTCAGCTCCTGCAGCACGCGCGCGGTGATGCCGGCCGAGGTGGCCACGAACGCGGCCGCGACGAACAGCGAGCGGTCCCAGTCGAGGCCGTTGCCGTGCGCCCACACGCTGCCCATGCCGAACGGCACCAGCACGCCGACCACGCCGACCGTAAACGCCACCTTGCCGACCTTCTTCAGGTCCTCCAGCCGCGTTTCCAGGCCCACCGCGAACAGCAGCAGGATCACGCCGAGCTCGGCCAGCACGTCGAGCGGGGTGCCGGTGGCGATCTGTTCGGGCGTGATCCAGCCCAGCAGCGAGGGGCCGATCGCGCAGCCGGCGGCGATCTCGCCGACCACGCCGGGCAGCTTCAGCCGCTGCGCGATCTCGCCACCGACCTGGGCGGCGACGAACACGACGAACAGGGTGAACAGGATCTCGCTGGCGTGGTGCATGCGGCGCGTGCCTGGGCCTTCGACAAAGACTGCATGCTACATGCAGGTTCCCGCATCAGGCAGCGCCGCTGGTGCGTGCGGTGGCATCGGGCAACGGACGGTCGTGACGCAGCCGGCTGAACACGCTGCTGGCCGCTGCGGTGATCGCCGCCAGCAACACCATGGTCCAGCGGAACGCCACCACGTAGTCCTCGTGGGCATGTCCCTGCAGCATCGCTTCCATTAGCAAGGTAGACAGCGCGATGCCGAAGCTCATCGCCAGGTACTGCACGGTCGAGGCCATCGACGAGGCCATCGAGGCATGCCGGATGTCCAGGTCGGTGTAGATCAGCGTGTTCATGGTGGTGTACTGCAGGCCGGCGAAGCCGCCGTAGGCGAAGGTCAGCAATGCGATCACCCACACCGGTGAGCTCGGGCCGAGCAGGGCGAACGCGGCCAGCAGCGCGGCCACGATCAGCGTGTTGCCGAGCAGCAGGCGGCGGTAGCCGTAGTGCACCAGCGCCCGGTTCACTGCCCACTTCGCGATGATCGAGCCCAGCGCCTGCGGCACCATCATCAGACCGGCCATCAGCGGCGACCAGCCGCAACCGACCTGCAGGAACAGCACCAGCAGCAGGAACATGCCGGAGATGCCGAGCCGAGTGAACAGCCCGCCGGCCAGCGACACCCATACGCTGCGCACTTTCAGCAAGGTCAGGTCCGCCACCGGATGCTCGGTGTGCCGGCTGTGCCATACGTAGACTGCGCCGAGCAGCACGGCGAGCAGCGCGCACAGACCCATCCACAGCCACGGTGCCGGTGTGCTGCCGGCCAGCTCCGAGGCGGTGAGCAGCAAGGCCGAGGCGGCACCGAACAGCAGGAAGCCGGGCAGGTCGAAGCGGTTCGCGCGGTCGAGCCGGTAGTCGGGCATGTCGCGCTGGTTCATCCACACGCCGGCAAGCGCCACCGGCACGTTGATCAGGAAGATCAGCCGCCACGAGGTGAACTCCACGATCACGCCGCCCAGCAGCGGCCCCAGCACCGAGCCGAGCAGGCCGAACGTGGCCACCGTGCTCATCGCCCGCACGAACTCGCGCTTGTCGATGCTGCGCACCAGCACGTAGCGCCCCACCGGCATCAGCGCGGCGCCGCCGACCCCTTGCACCACGCGTGCGGCGACCAGCTGTGGCAGCGTCTGCGCGATGCCGCACAGCAGCGAGCCCAGGCCGAACACCATGATCGCCGCGCCGAACACCCGCCGCGTGCCGAAACGGTCGCACAGCCACGGACTGGCCGGAATCAGGATCGCCAGGGTCAGCACGTAGCTGGTCAGCGCGGTGCGCATGCCCAGCGGAGTCACCCCGAGCGCCTCGGCCATCGCCGGCACCGCGGTGTTGACCACGGTGGAATCCAGCGCCTGCATGAAGAACGCGGCGGCGACCAGCCACAGCAGGCCGCGGAAACGCTCGCGGGTGGAAATCTCGCGCAGACCAGCCGCCTCCGTCGTTGGCACGGGGGCGCCAGAGGCGACGGCGTGGGGGTCCGCGGCGGTGTGGGGAGCCATTTCCGGCATAGTAGCTGCTACGACAGCTTGCTTTTCGTCGGCGGTATCCGCACAGTGAGTCTTGTTTTACTGCCAGTCATGCCCAGATAGGCATGACGGCCATTGACAACCACACGCGCCGGGGCGGCTTCGTTCCGGCGTGTGCTTTTGTGCGGCAGGAGCCGCGAGTATCAGGAAAAGTCATGAGCAAGCCACCGATCACTGTTTCCCGCATCGACATGGAACGCATCGAAGCGTTGCTGGAACGCCTGCCGGCCGTCGAGGCCGACAAGCTCGATGCGCTGCGCGCGGAACTGGACCGTGCCGATGTGGTCGAGCCGGCAGCGATGCCGGAGCACATCGTGACGATGAACTCCACCGTCACCTTCGAGGACGAGAGCAATCGCGAAAAGCTGACCCTGACCCTGGTGTATCCGGCGGCCGCCGGTACGCCCGGCACGGTGTCGATCCTGGCGCCGGTGGGCAGCGCGTTGCTCGGGCTGGCGCAGGGCCAGCAGATCGACTGGCCCACGCCGGACGGCCGCAAGCGTCGCCTGAAGGTGCTGAAGATCGCCTACCAGCCGGAAGCGGCGGGGCACTTCCACCGCTGAGTCGCATCGCGCGCCGGTGTCGTTAAACTGCGGGGAGATCCGATGGAGACCCGCATGACCGAACGCCCGGCCCCGGCCGAGACTGTCGCCCGCGCCGCCGCGCTGCGGGCGCAGATCGAGCAGGCCAATTACCGCTATCACGTGCTCGACGACCCGGACATCACCGACGCCGAGTACGACCGGCTGATGCGCGAGCTGGAGGCGCTGGAGGCCGAATACCCCGTGCTGGCCACGGCCGATTCGCCGACGCGCAAGGTCGGCGCGCGTGCCAGCGGTGGCTTTGCCGAGGTGCGCCATGCGATCCCGATGCTGTCGCTGGGCAACGCGTTCGAGCAGGACGGCGCCAGCGATCGCGAACGCTTCCGCGAGGTGGCCGAGTTCGAGCGGCGCATCGAACAGACCACGAAACGGAGCGAACCCGTTTTCTCGGTGGAACCCAAGCTCGACGGCCTGGCGATCAGCCTGCGCTACGAGCACGGCGTGTTCGTGCAGGGCGCCACCCGCGGCGACGGCGAGACCGGCGAAGACGTGACCGCCAACCTGCGCACGGTGCGGGCGATCCCGTTGAAATTGCGCGGCAAGGGCTGGCCCGACGTGCTCGAAGTGCGCGGTGAAGTGATCATGCTGCACAAGGATTTCGAGGCGTTCAACGAACACGCGCGCAAGCACGGTGAGAAGCCGCTGGCGAACCCGCGCAACGGCGCGGCCGGTTCGCTGCGCCAGCTCGACCCGGCGGTCACTGCAAAACGGCGGCTGAGTTTCTTCGCCTACGCGGTGGGCGAGGTCGAGGGCGGCGAGCTGCCGCCGACCCATTCGGCCACGCTGCGCCAGCTGCGCGAGTGGGGCTTCCCGGTATCGCCGGAAGTGGATACCGCGCGTGGCTTTGACGGGCTGATCGCCTACTACCACCGCATCGGCGCCGAGCGCGACAGCCTGCCGTACGACATCGACGGCGTGGTCTACAAGCTGGACGACTACGCCGGCCAGCGCAAGATGGGCTTCGTCTCCCGTGCGCCGCGCTGGGCCATCGCGCACAAGTTCCCAGCACAGGAGCAGACCACCACGGTCGAGGCGATCGAGATCCAGATCGGCCGCACCGGCGCCGCCACCCCGGTGGCACGGCTGGCGCCGGTGCAGGTGGCCGGCGTCACCGTCACCAACGCCACGCTGCACAACGCCGACCAGGTCGCCCGGCTGGACGTGCGCGTGGGCGACACGGTGATCGTGCGCCGCGCCGGCGACGTGATCCCGGAAGTGGTGCGCGTGATGATTGAGCTGCGGCCGCCGCATACGCATCCCTGGCACATGCCCGCGCGCTGCCCGGTGTGCGGCTCGGAACTGTTGCGCGAGGAAGGCGAGGCGGCGTATCGCTGCTCCGGCGGGCTGATCTGCGCCGCGCAGCGCAAGGAGGCGCTGATCCACTTCGCCTCGCGCCGCGCCATGGACATCGATGGCCTGGGTGAACGCTTCGCCGAGGCGCTGGTGGAGCTGGACATCGTGCACTCGCCGGCCGACCTGTACGGCCTGGGCGTGGACGATTTCGTCGAGATGAAGCGGCGCATCGACGAGCGGAAGCCTGCCCCAGCGGAGGCTGGGGGCACCACGCCGGAAACGGTGAAGGCCGGCAAGGTGGCGACCAAGTGGGCGGAAAACCTGGTGGCCGGGATCGAGGCCAGCAAGCACACCACGCTGGCGCGCTTCCTGTACGCGCTGGGCATCATGCACATCGGCGAAAGCACGGCGAAGACGCTGGCGGCGTGGCTGGGCCGGCTGGAGTTCGTGCGCAGCACGCCGGCGGCGGTGCTGCGTGTGCTGCCGGACATCGGCAGCGAAGTGGCCACCTCGATTGCCGGCTTCTTCGCGCAGGCGGGCAATGAGCAGGTGGTCGACGCGCTGCTTGCCGACGGCATCACCTTCAGCGACGAGGGCGCGCCGTCGCCGCTGCTGCGCGCGCGGCTGGACCTCGGCGTGTTGCTGGGCATGGCCGACATCAACAAGCTCGGCCCCAAGAGTTGCGCGCTGCTGGCGCAACACTTCCCCACGCTCGACCAGTTGCTGTCCGGCGGGCCGGCGCACTGGATCACCGCTGGCGTGCCGCAGGCCGCGGCGACCAGCCTGCAAAACCATCTCGCCGACCCGGTCGCCCTGGCCGGGTTGCGCGAGGCCGAGGCGGCGATGCAGCGCCTGCTCAGGGCGATCCCGCACTCGGCGAAAGTGGCGACGGCACCGCTGCAAGGACAGACCTTCGTGCTCACCGGTACGCTGGCGTCGCTCAGCCGCGACGAGGCGAAAGAGCGACTCGAAGCGTTGGGCGCCAAGGTGTCCGGTTCGGTGTCGAAGAAGACCAGCGTGGTGGTCGCCGGCGAGGCGGCCGGTTCCAAGCTGGACAAGGCGCAGGAGCTTGGCGTCCCGGTGTGGGACGAGGCGCAGCTGCTGGGCCTGCTCGGCAAGCACGAGGCGGGCTGATGGGCCTTGCCCCGCTCGCCGCCCTGCAACTGCGCGCACGGCTGTACGCGCTGGTGCGCGCGTATTTTGCCGAGCAACGCGTGCTTGAGGTGGAGACGCCGATGCTTTCCGCCGCCGGCAATACCGAGCCGAACATCGAGGGCTTCAGCACGATGTTCAGCGGCCACGTCGACGCCGGCGCGCGCGAGCGCTGGCTGCGCACCTCGCCGGAGTATCCGCTGAAGCGGCTGCTTGCCGCCGGTATCGGCGACTGCTACGAGCTGGGCCGGGTGTTCCGCAACGGCGAGGCGGGCGGGCGGCACAATCCCGAGTTCACCATGCTGGAGTGGTACCGCGTCGGCTGGGACCATCGCCAGCTGATGCAGGAAACCGTCGCGCTGGTCGAGGCGGCGCTGGCGATGGTGGGGCGGCGCGCCGAGCTGGTGGTGACGAGCTACCGCCAGCTGTTCCTCGACGAGCTGGGCATCGACCCGGCGCATGCCGCCATCGACACGCTGCGCGCGCCGCTGGCCGAATCCGGCATCGATCCGGCGGGCCTGGGTCACGACGACTGGCTGGACCTGCTGATCACGCACAAGCTGCAGCCGGCGTTTCCGCGCGACCGCATCACGGTGATCCACGACTACCCGGCCAGCCAGTGCGCGCTGGCCAGGATCCGCCCCGGCGAACCGCCGCTGGCCGAGCGCTTCGAGCTGTACCTGGGCCGCTACGAACTGGCCAACGGCTACCACGAGTTGAATGACGCGGCCGAGCAGCGCGCGCGCTTCGAACGCGACAACGCCCGCCGCCGCGCACGCGGCCTGCGCGAGGTCCCGCTGGACGAGCGCCTGCTCGGCGTGCTCGACGCGCTGCCCGATTGCGCCGGCGTGGCGCTGGGTGTGGAACGCCTGCTGATGTGCCTGGCCGACACCGACGCGATCGCCGACGTGCTGGCGTTCGCGTTTTCCGAAGCCTGATGCGGCTGCCCGAAACCCGCGGCCCCGAGGTCGGGAGGGGCCGCGGCATGATCGCTGACGATCTTCCGGAAGGTGGCTACGGCGCGATGAAGCGCATCGCCAGCGCGCGACGCTCCAGCAGGCCCACTGCAGGCTGGTCCTGCAGGCGCAGGTCGTGCAGTTCGTACGGCGCGCCAACCCCCTGCAGGCTGGCCGGGTCGTAGTGCAGGGTGAGCCGGCCGTCGCCGGTCGGCAGCCACGCCGCCGACTGCGCGAACCCGGCCGGCACCATCGAGCCATCGGCGCCGCGCCCGTACAGCACGGCTGAGACCGCGTAGCGGCTGGCCGTTTGTGCGGTCAGGCCCAGTGTGATGTCGATGCCCCGGTCGACGGCGCGGGCGGTGTCGGCCAACCCGCTGAGGCGGGCTACCGGTGCGGCCGCGGCGAACACGGTGGTGGTATCGCGGCGGATCTCGTTGCCGGCGGCGTCCCTGCCTGTGGTGAAGCTATGTACTTCCCAAAGTCCCGGCGTGGTCGGGATGCTGCGCGGGCGGACATCGACGGTGAAGCTTCCATCGGCCTGGCGGCGGAAGTTCAGCGGCGTGCTGCTGCCGTCGGGCGCGCGCAACAGGCCGCCGACCGAACCCAGCGGCATGTCGCGGCCCTGATCGTGCAGCGCCACGCGCACCTGCACGCCGCGCCCCAGCAGCAGATCGTCGCGGTCGGCTTTCGCGGTGACGGTGAACGGGCTCTGCGGCTCGTACACGTGCACCACGTAGCGGCCGCTGGCTGCCGGCACCCGCAAGATGGCGACGCCGCTGCCGAGTTCGGGCCTGAGCTGCATGGCCATCGACGCGGCCGGCACGTCCATGCCGGCGGCGTGCAGGGCGATGGCATCGACAACCTGGCGGCTGGCGGTATTTGCGTTCAGCGACTGGTGTCCCAGTTGCAGGTGCACGCCAGCCGGATCCAGCTTGCCGACCGCGGCGTCGCCGGGGCTGAGCCGGATGATGGCACCAGGTGCGCTCAGTGGCAGCGGCAGACCTTGCTGCAGTTCGCTGGCCGAAACGTCGCGCCAGTACTCGCGGCTGCTGCGCGCGAATGGTTGCGGCTGTGGTTGCAACGCGACGTCGTGCGGCAGCGGCCAGTTCACGCTGAGCGGGGCGTGTTCCACATGCATCTGCGGCGTCGCCGCCATCGCCTGCACGGACTGGGGCATGGCAACGCGTGCCTGCAACACGGTCGGCACCATGTCGCCTTGCTGCGGTGGCAGCAGGGCCTGGGTGCCGGCCGTCGCCGGCGCGGCGAGGCAGATCGCCAGCAGGGCGCTGGCAAGAATGCTTGGCTTCATGGCGATCATCCCCTGACGTCGTTGGCGAGAATGGATTCGAGGCCAAAGCAGGCGCGCCGGCTCTGGTTGTGGTTCAGCACGGAGCCGCCGGTCTGCTGCGTGTCGCGGAACCACACCGTACCGGCGGCGGACGCGCTGGAGCACTCGATGAAGCCATCCGAGCAGCTGTTCAGCCAGTTCTGGGTGAGCTCCAGCCCCACGCTTTGCGCATAGCCGCCGCAATAGGCCTGGCTGCTCCAGAAGCCGGACACCACGTCGGTGCCGACTACCGCGCGGAACGGCACCGGCAGCGCCGGCCGCCCGCTGGTGCCGAGCAGGTATTGCTGGTTGTAGACGGCCATCCAGCCGACCTGTTGCTGGCGCACTGCGTCGGTCTTGTAGCCGAGCAGCCAGCCCAGTGCGGATTCGAACACGTTGCCGGCGATCACCGCGTCGGCCAGCGGCGTGCCGGCGCTGGACGGGGCGAGCGCGTCGACCTTGGCGATGCGGCTGATGATGGCCGGGTAGCGCGCGTCCCAGGTCGGGTTGGACAGGATCCAGCGCATCACGTTGCCGCCGTTGGAGTGGGTGATCACGATCAGGCGGTCAATTTGCCGGTTCTGGATGAAGCTGGTGAGCTGGCCGGCCAGGCAGCCGGCGGCGCGGTCGTCCCACATGTACTGGTTGAAGTCGCAGTTGACCACCAGCAGGTTGCTGCGGTCGGTCAGGCCGTTGCGCACGCCCTCGACCATGGCGGCCTGCCAGTAGTCGTTGTAGGCGTCGGTCTGGCTGCCGGTGCCGTGCACCAGCGCTACCCCGGTGGTGGTGGCCTGCGCGGTGGCGCAGGCCAGCAGCATGGACAATATCGTCGTTGTGCGTCGCACTTGAGTCTCTCCCCTTGAAGCGGCGAAGCGCCGCGGGTGGAGCCGGCCGCATGCAGCCACAGGTGCGCCAAGCCACCTGTGCTGCAGGCAGATCGACTACGGGTGATGCCAGCGAGGCATCGTCGGGACGTGCCGTCCGATCCCCCCGGACCGTGCGGCACGGTATGGACTCTAGCAGCGCCATACGACTGCGTCTTGACGCAACCGCACAATGGCAGCGGCGGGCGCCGCTGCTAAGGTTGCGCGCTGGTCATGGCCGGAATGCACACGCGATGCAGGCTGCACCCGTCGACAATTTTCCCTCCGACCGCCTGCGCCGGCGCGACGTGAAAACCTTGTTGCTCTCCGCACTGGGCGGCGCGCTGGAGTTCTACGACTTCGTGGTGTTCGTGTTCTTCGCGATCCCGCTGAGCCACCTGTTTTTTCCGCCCGACACCACACCGTGGCTGGCCCAGTTGCAGGTGTTCGGCATCTTCGCCGCGGGTTACCTGGCGCGGCCGCTGGGCGGCATCGTGATGGCGCACTACGGCGACACGCTGGGGCGCAAGCGGATGTTCACGCTCAGCGTATTCCTGATGGCGGTACCGACCCTGGCCATCGGCCTGCTGCCGGTGTACGCCCAGATTGGCATGCTGGCGCCGCTATTGCTGCTTTTGCTGCGGGTGGTGCAGGGCATCGCGGTGGGTGGCGAGGTGCCCGGTGCGTGGGTGTTCGTGGCCGAACATGTGCCACCGAAGCGGATCGGCTTTGCCTGCGCCAGCCTCACCTCGGGGCTCACCGTGGGCATCCTGATCGGCTCGCTGGTAGCCGCGGCGATCAACGACCGCATGAGTCCGACCGAGGTGCTCGACCATGGCTGGCGGCTGCCATTCCTGGCCGGCGGCGTGTTCGGCTTCGTCGCGGTGTGGCTGCGTCGCTGGCTCAGCGAGACGCCGGTGTTCGAGGCGATGCATGCGCGCAAGGAGCTGGCTTCGGGCTTGCCGCTGCGGCTGGTGTTCGAACGGCACCTGCCCGGCGTGCTGCTGTCGGTGCTGGTGACCTGGATGCTCACCGCGGCGATCGTGGTGCTGATCCTGATGACGCCGACGCTGGCGCAGTCGGTGTTCCATGTGGTGCCCGCGCGTGCGTTCCTCGGCAACAGCGTGGCTTCGTTCGCGCTGGCGCTGGGTTGCCTCTTCTACGGCTGGCTGGCCGATCGCATCGGCCATGCGCGTGCGCTGCTGGCCGGTGCGATCGGGTTGTTGGCGTGCGGTTACGCGCTGTACATCGACCTGCAGGCCGGTGCCGTGCATTTCGTCGCGCTGTACGCGCTGGCGGGCTTCGCCGTGGGCGTGGTCGGCGTGGTGCCGGCGCTGATGGTGGCGGCGTTTCCGCCACCGGTGCGCTTTTCCGGCCTGTCGTTTTCGTACAACATCGCCTATGCGCTGTTCGGCGGGCTTACGCCGCCGCTGATCGGTTGGCTGCTGAAGCCGTTCGGCGTGCTGGCGCCGGCGCACTACGTGGCGCTCACCGCTATCATCGGGATCGCCGTGGCGTACACACAGCTTCGTCGCCGCCATGCGTAGGAGCCCGCTCGCGGGCGATGCTCTTGCGAATCCCGAATCCCGGCTTTCAAGGCATCGCCCGCGAACGGGCTCCTACGGTCGAATGGTCAGAACTCCAGCTCCTGTGCCGCGCAGAGGTAGTCGACCAGCGGCGCGACGCGCTTGAACGTGGCCACCGTCCACGGCAGCAGTTCCTCCGAGCAGGCCAGCGCTTCATCGAATGCGGTGGTGGCGATGAAGTCCTTGCGCTTGAGGTCCTCGATCAGCTCGTGGGCGGGGTCGTAGCCGCGCGGCGGGCGTACCAGCGATTCGCCGCCCAATTTCAAATGCTCGCGGAACGCCTTGCCCTGCGTGGCGCGCTTCCACGCGGCGGGGTTGTCGACCAGGAACTCGCGGATGTGTTTCAGCGCATCGGGTTCGGGGTGCCACATGCCGCCGCCGGCGAAACACTCGCCGGGCTCGATGTGCAGGTAGAAACCGGGCGCCTGGATCTCGTGCCGACGCTGGTGGAAGAAGCGCGAACCCTGCCACGACTTGTACGGCAGCTTGTTGTTGGAGTAGCGGGTGTCACGGTAGATGCGGTACAGCGAGCCGCCGTTCTTGCGCGGGTCGGCGCGGTAGTGCGGGCTGATCTTCCCCAGCGGCGCCTGCAGGTCGGCGATCAGCTGCAGGAACGGCTCGCGTACGTGGCGCTCGTAGTCGTCCTTGTGCGCGTGGAACCAGTCGCGGTTGTTGTTGCGCTCGACGGCGCGCAGGAAGCGGAAGGTGGCGGGGGTGAAATAGCGTTGGGGCATGGCGGGTTGTCGAAAGACTCGGTAGCGCGGGCAGTGCCCGCCGGATTTTCGGGATGCCGGAGAGGCGGGCGGTGCCCGCCCTACGTGGAGGAATTATCGTTAATGCTGGCGGCGAGCTGTTCGCCCCAGGCCTGCAGCTGGTCGAGCAGGGGCAGCTTGTCCTGCGCCTGCGGGGCGTGGCGCAGTTCGGCGAGACGGGCGAAATAGTCGCCGAGGGTGAGCCCGGTCAGCGGCGTGTGGGTGGTCAGGCGTGCGCGGCGGAAGTTCTCCCAGCGCGCGTATTCCTCCGTGTCCAGCGTTTCCGGCCAGTTGCGCGCGCGGTAGCGGAACAGCAACTCCGGATAGCGCGGGTCGCGGAACGGAAAGCTGCGCGTGCCCAGCTCGCTGGGTGGCGTGGCGCGTACCTGCGCCAGCAGGCGCTTGTCGGCATCGGGCAGGAAGCCGCCGCCGTACAGGGCCAGCTCGGGATCTTCCGGCGGCGGCAGTTCGGCCGCACGCTGGAACACGCGGCGCAGCTTTTCGGCGAGCCCGTCGACGGCGTGCAGCACGTCGCGATGGGCCTGGCAACGGGCCAGGTCCAGCTGCAGGCGCGACAGGTCTACGCCCTGCAGCACCGACAGCGGCGCCAGCGCCGGCGCGTGGTTGGTGCGCACGGTGCGCAGCGGGATGCGTTCGACGTCCTCGGGCAGGTCGGCGCGCGCGGTGAAGATGCGGTCGGCGATCTCCTCCTCGTCCAGCGCCAGCCAGGCGGCGGGGTCGGTGGCCAGGTCGTACACGATCACCTCGCCGGGCCGGCTCGGGTGCGCCGCCAGCGGCGCGATCACGGCCAGGCAGTGGCGGCTGGCCGGGTAGCGCGAGGAAACGTGCAGCAGCGGTGTCATGTTCACCACGTCGAGCAGCTCGAACACCTTCTGCTTGCGGCGCAGGGCGTAGTACCAGTCCCACAGCCGCGGCTGGCGCACGCGGATCAGCCGGGCCAGCTCGATCAGGGCGCGGACGTCCGACAGCGCATCGTGGGCGCGCTCCTGGGTGAGCCCGTTCGCGCTGGCCAGGTGCTCCAGCTTGAAGCTGGGCGAGCCGTCCTCGCGGGTCGGCCAGACGATGCCCTCGGGCCGCAGCGCCTGGCACATACGCACCAGGTCGATCAGGTCCCAGCGTGAATTGCCGTTCTCCCACTCGCGGCCGTACGGCTCGTGGAAATTGCGGTACAGCATCTGCCGGGTGAATTCGTCGTCGAAGCGCAGCGAGTTGTAGCCCACGCCGCAGGTGCCCGGCGCCGCCAGCTGTTCGTGCACGCGGGCGGCGAACTCCGCCTCGCCGAGCCCTTCGCGTTCGGCCTGTTGCGGCGTGATGCCGGTGATCAGGCAGGCGTCGGGATGCGGCGGCATCTCCCGCGACGGCTGGCCGTAGAACATCACCGGCTCGCCGACGATCTCCAACTCCGGCATGGTGCGGATGCCGGCGAACTGCAGCGGGCGGTCGCGCCGCGGGTCGGCGCCGGAGGTCTCGTAGTCGTGCCAGAAAAAGGTCTGCATCGGGCCATGATCGCATGGCCGAAAGCCACGCCGGCATGGGGCTGATAAACTTCCTCCCACAAGGAGAGCCCATGAGCCAAGCGCACGAAGACAACCTGATCTGGATCGATCTGGAGATGACCGGCCTCGACACCGACAACGACTCCATCCTGGAGATCGCCACGATCGTCACCGACAAGGAGCTGAACGTGCTGGCCGACGGGCCGGCCTTCGCGATACGTCACGAAATCGACCGGCTGGAGTCGATGGACAGCTGGAACTGCAATCAGCACCACAAGTCGGGTCTGTGGCGGCAGGTGCTGATATCGGAGACCGACCACGCGATGGCCGAGCAGGCCACGGTGGATTTCCTGCGCGTGTGGGTGCCGCCGGGCAAGTCGCCGATGTGCGGCAACTCGATCTGCCAGGACCGCCGCTTCCTGCATCGGCAGATGCCGCGGCTGGAGCGCTATTTTCACTACCGCAACCTGGACGTCTCCACGCTCAAGGAGCTGGCCCGGCGCTGGGCGCCGGAGATCGCCAAGAGCGTCGGCAAGGAATCGGCGCATACGGCGCTGTCGGATATCCGCGACTCGATCGCCGAGCTGCGCCATTATCGTCGCTACATGGGCGAGCTGGGCGGCCGGGTCGAAGCCTGAGCGCGGCACCGCTTCCGAACATTTGATGAGGTCATGAGTATGTCGAACGATTTGTTGGCGCCGGTGCTGGATTGCGCCGGGCGCCTGTTGCGGCTCGACCGCGCGCGGGTGGTGGGCATCCTCAACGTCACCCCCGATTCGTTTTCCGACGGCGGCACGCACGACAGCTTGGAAGCGGCCGTGGCGCATGGCCTGGCGCTGGCGGAGCAGGGCGCCGACATGATCGACGTCGGCGGCGAGTCGACCCGTCCCGGCTCGGCCGACGTGCCGGTCGAGGAAGAATTGCGCCGGGTGCTGCCGGTGATCGAGCAGCTGATTGCGCGCACCACGCTGCCGATCGCGATCGACACCTCCAAGCCCGAGGTGATGCGCGCGGCGGTAGCCGCCGGTGCCGGCATGATCAATGACGTGTACGCACTGCGCCGCGACGGCGCAATGGCCGCGGCGGCCGAGCTGGGCGTGCCGGTGTGCCTGATGCACATGCAGGGCGAGCCGCGCAGCATGCAGGCCGAGCCGCATTACGACGACGTGGTGGGTGAGGTTCACCGCTTCCTCACCGATCGGCTGTTCGCCTGCGAGCTGGCCGGCATCGACCGGCGCAAGGTGATGGTCGACCCGGGCTTCGGCTTCGGCAAGACGCTGCAGCACAACCTGGCGCTGCTGTGCGCGCTGGAACGTTTCGCCGATCTCGGCAGTGGTGCGTACATCGGGCTGTCGCGCAAGACGATGATCGGCGAGATGACCGGCAGGGCGGTGCCTGCCGAGCGCACCGCCGGTTCCGTGGCAGCCGCGCTGGTAGCCGTTCAGCGCGGTGCGCGCATGGTGCGGGTGCATGACGTGGCCGCAACCGTCGACGCGCTGGCGGTGTGGCAGGCGGTGCATGCGGTCGATGCCGTGCCGCGGCGTGCCGACAAACCCGCCATGCCGCGCTGGCCGGACGACGATTGAGCTGCCGTTTCCCTTTCCCCATCTACCACCCCATCAGGCAGCCCATGACCCAACGCAAGTATTTCGGCACCGACGGTATCCGCGGGCTGGTCGGGCAGTGGCCGATCAGCGCGGATTTCATGCTCAAGCTGGGGCGCGCCGTCGGCAGCGTGCTGGCGCGTGACGGCAGCAAGCGGCCGAAGGTGCTGATCGGCAAGGACACCCGCATCTCCGGCTACATGTTCGAGGCCGCGCTGGAGGCGGGCCTGGTCGCGGCCGGTGCCGACGTGGGCCTGCTCGGCCCGATGCCGACGCCGGCGGTGGCCTACCTGACCCGCTCGATGCGCGCGCAGACCGGCATCGTGATCAGCGCCTCGCACAACCCGCACCACGACAACGGCATCAAGTTCTTCTCCGCCGACGGCGAGAAGCTGTCCGACGAGGTCGAGCTGGCGATCGAGCAGGAGGTCGACGCCGCATTCGCCACGGTGGCCTCGGAGCGGCTCGGCAAGGCGCGCCGGATCGACGACGCGGTGGCCCGTTACGCGGAGTACTGCAAGTCCACCGTGGCCGAGGATTTCAGCCTGCAGGGGTGGCGGCTGGTAGTGGACTGCGCCCACGGCGCGACCTATCAGGTGGCGCCCAAGGTGTTTATCGAACTGGGTGCCGAGGTGATCGCCATCGGCGACCGGCCGGACGGCTTCAACATCAACCGCGAGGTCGGCTCGACCCATCCGCAGGCGCTGCAACAGGCGGTGTTGGCACATGGCGCCGACATCGGCATCGCGTTCGATGGCGACGGCGACCGCGTGCAGCTGGTTGACCGGAACGGCGTGCTCGCCGACGGCGACGACATCCTCTACCTGCTGGCGCGCAGCTGGCACGGGCAGGGGAAACTCCACGGGCCGGTGGTCGGCACCCTGATGAGCAACTATGGCCTGCAACTGGCGCTGACCGGACTCGGCGTACCGCTGCTGCGTGCCAACGTGGGTGACCGCTACGTGCTGCAGCAGTTGAAGGAGCAGGGCGGCGTGCTCGGCGGCGAGACCTCCGGCCACATCCTGTGCCTGGACCGCGCCACCACCGGCGACGGGATCATCGCCGCGCTGGCGGTGTTCGAAGCGCTGGCGCGATCCGGCGAGGATCTGGCCACCGCGCGGCAGGGCCTGCAGAAGATGCCGCAGGTGATGCTGAACGTGCGCGCCGCCGGCGCCCGCGAGGCGCTGGCCAGCGACCAGGTGCAGCAGGCACTGGCCGAAGTGGAACAGGTGCTGCGCGGCCGCGGCCGGGTGGTGCTGAGGGCCTCCGGCACCGAGCCGTTGGTGCGCGTCACCGTCGAGGGCGCCGACCCGGCGGAAGTGCAGCAGTTGGCGGAACAGCTCGCCGGAACGGTAAAATCCGCCGCCGAACGCTCGTGAACCTGTAGTTGTACCGGGTCGCCATGGACTGGCCCGACGTGCCCCGCCTCCCGCGGTGGCGGATGCACCGACCGCACGCCAACCTGGTGACTACAGCCATGAAGAAAGTTCCCACCCTCGACATCCGCCGCTACGACACCGACCGCGACGCCTTCGTCGCCGAGATCGGCGCGGCCTACCGCGAATTCGGTTTCTGCTGCATCAGCGGCCACGGCATCGCGCGCGAGCTGATCGACGGCTCGTACGACGCGTTCCGGCGCTTCTTCGCACTGACTACCGAAACCAAGATGAAGTACCACGTCGCCGGCAGTGGCGGCGCGCGCGGCTACACCCCGTTCAAGGTGGAAACCGCCAAGGACAGCCAGCACGCCGACCTCAAGGAGTTCTGGCACATCGGCCGCGAGATTCCGCGCGACTCGACATTCGCCGACGTGATGCCGCCGAACCTCTGGCCTGTCGAGGTGCCCGACTTCAGGCAATACGGCTACGGCCTATACGAGGCGCTGGACCAGCTCGGCACCCGCGTGCTGCGCGCGCTGGCGCTGCACATCGGCGAACCGGAGAACTTCTTCGAGGACAAGACCGACGTCGGCAACTCGATCCTGCGGCCGATCCACTACCCACCGATCACCGACGAGAACGTGCCGAACGTGCGCGCTGGCGCGCACGAGGACATCAACTTCATCACCCTGCTGGTCGGCGCCAGCGCCGAAGGGCTGGAAGTGCTCACCCGCGAGGGCGAGTGGCTGCCGATCACCACCGAGGGTGACGCCATCGTGGTGAACATCGGCGACATGCTGCAGCGGCTCTCCAACCACGTGTTCCCGTCCACCACGCATCGCGTGGTCAACCCGAAGAATGAGAACGCGCGCAAGCCGCGCTATTCGGTGCCGTTCTTCCTGCATCCGAATCCGGATGTGGTGCTGGACCCGCTCGATTCATGCATCACGGCGGACAACCCGCGCCGCTACGACAGCTCGATCACCTCGCACGAGTACCTGCTGCAGCGCTTGCGCGAGATCAAGCTGATCTGAGCCGGGATTCCAGATTCGGAGAAGCTGGCGGGGCTGGTTCGACGGTCAGGCCATCCAGAAGAACACCGCGGTCATGCGCTTGCTGGCGATCCCGTCCAGACCCCAGTACGCGCTGGCGCTGTGAATCAGGTTGGCCTTGTAGACCAGCAGGCGGTTGCAGCGGTGCCCCACGCGCACGTCCTCGACGAAGGCGTTGGGCTGCACGAAGCGATTGCCCAGCGCCTCGGCCAGGTTGCGGTGCGGCGGCAGCACGATGTTGCCGCCGAGCTGGCCGCCGGGCATGCGCTGGCGGAAGAAGCTGGTGCCGCAGTGTTCGGGCACGTCGGGGTTGAGGTACAGCACCGCGGCATAGCGGCACAGATTCGACGAATCGGTGTGCGGCTTGACCGCCCCCTCCACCGCGCCGACCACCTGCACGCAATTGTGATTGAGCCGGGTGCCGGCTTCGGACTGCTCGACCCACAGCTTCTTCGCGCCGGTGAGCTGGCATACCCTTGCTTCCAGCGTCGCCAGTTCCACATCCAGCAACGCAGGCATGGCACGCATTCGCGGCCAGACTTCGCCGGTGTACGGATAACCCATTTCCCAGTCGGACCGGGCCAGGCAACGCGCGCGCACGTCGCCGACCTTCGGCAGCACGTCGTCTACCACCCAGTAGTCGCGACCCTCGACGGGCTTGCGGTAGGGCAATGGGCGCATCTGGGTCGGAAACAGGGACATGGGGATCGGTGGCCGTGGCGAGGTCGTGGCTGGTGGCGGGACGCTTTTTTACGGCACGCCTAGACCTGGGTGTTCCGGTAGCGCTTCGATTCGCGCGCCGAAAGCCGCAGAGCCAGCCGGTCCGGCAGCAGCTGCACCAGCGTCTTGATGGCGCGGTTGACCCTGCCGGGAATATGCACGGCATCGCCGCGCTCGACCGCCGCGATGCCCTGGCGCACGACTTCCTCCGCGCTCAGCCACATGAAGCCGGGCAACCGGTTCATCTTGTCCCGGGTACCGGTGACGTCGTGGAATTCCGACCAGGTGAAGCCCGGGCACAGCGCGCACACGTGCACTCCGGCCGCGTGGTTCTCCAGCGCCAGCGACTGCGAGAATTTGATCAGGTAAGCCTTGCTGGCTGCATACAGGGTGTGTCCGGCCGGGCCGGGTACGTGCCCGGCCAGCGAGGCGACATTGATGATGCGGCCATGGCCGCGCTGGCGCATGCCCGGCAGCAGCCGCCAGGCCAGTTCGGTCGGCGCGGTCAGCAGCACCTGCAGGAAATCCGCATGGGTGGCCCAGTCGTTCGCGACGAAGGTACCGGGCACACCATAGCCGGCATTGTTGACCAGCCAGTCCACCGGCAGGCCACGCTGGTCGAGTTCATCGCACAGCGTTCGTGGCGCAGCTGGATCGGCCAGGTCATGCGGCAGCACGGTGACCTGGACCGCATGCCGCTCGCGAAGCTCGGCAGCGAGAGTTTCCAGCCGGTCGACGCGGCGCGCGGTCAGTACCAGCTGGTGGCCGAGTGTGGCGAGTTGCCGGGCAAACGCGGCGCCGATGCCGGAGGAGGCGCCGGTGACCAGGCTGAGCGGGCGAGCGACAGTCATGTGCAATTCCTTCGGATGGGCCGTCATTCTTGAGCGCACCGGCGAACCGGCGCCAGTGGTCCGCCGATTTGCCGATCCCGGGGCCCCTCGGTAAGCTTGCCGTTTGACCGCAGCGGAAGCAGCCCATGCGCAAGAAACTCATCGCCGGCAACTGGAAAATGCATTGCAGCCGTTCGATGGCCAAGCCGCTGGTGGACGACATTGCCGCCTGCGCGCCCGACGGCGTCGACGTGGTGGTGCTTCCGCCGTTTCCTTATGTGGCCGAACTGGCCAGGCAGCATGCCGGCTCCTGCGTGGGCATCGGCGCGCAGGACGTCAGCGAGCACGAAGGGCAGGGTGCGTATACCGGCGAAGTCTCCGCCGCCATGCTGGCGGACGTTGGCGTGCAATGGGTGCTGGTCGGCCATTCCGAGCGGCGCCAGTACCACGGCGAGAGCGACGAGCTGGTGGCGCGCAAGTTCGCCGCGGCCCGCGCCGGCGGCCTGACGCCGATCCTTTGCGTGGGCGAAACCCTGGCGCAGCGCGAGGCCGGCGAAACCGAGGCAGTCATCACGCGGCAACTGCAGGCGGTGCTGGCACTCAACGGCGTGGCCAGCTTCGACACCGCGGTAATCGCCTATGAACCCGTGTGGGCGATCGGCACCGGATGTACCGCCAGCCCGCAACAGGTGCAGCAGGTGCACGCCTTCATTCGTAGCCAACTGGAAAAAGAAGATGTTATGATTGCCCGTCTGACCCGACTGATTTACGGCGGCAGCGTCAAGGCGGCCAATGCCGCGGAACTGTTCGCGCAGGCGGACGTGGATGGAGGGCTGATCGGCGGGGCCTCCCTGGCTGCATCGGATTTCCTTGGAATCTGCGCTGCGGCGCATCAGGCGCCACAGGCTCAATAGAAACCTTATGTTCGTCATTTTCAGCGTGTTCTACATCCTGATCGCCGCGGCGATGATCGTGCTGATCCTGCTGCAGAACGGTGCCGGTGCGGATGCCGGCTCGGGTTTCGGCGGCGGCGCTTCGGCCACGGTATTCGGTGCGCGTGGCTCGTCCACGTTCCTGACCCGTGCGACCGGCGTCCTGGCTGGCCTGTTTTTCCTGCTTAGCCTCGGCATGGGCATCTACCTGCACAGCAACGGTGCGCCGCACACCAACACGCAAGACCTGGGTGTGATGGGGTCACTCGCCGACAAGCCTGCCGCCGGCAAGACGACGCCGGCCAAGTCGGCGGCTGGCACGGAAGTGCCGTCGGCGGTTCCCGCGGCAACCAACAATGCCGTTCCGGCCGCACAGCCGACGGCAACTCCCGCCCCGTCCAAGAGTCAGGGCGAGGTACCGGCAGCCACCGAGCCGCCGGCGAAACACTGAGCAACACACCTGCCCAGGTGGCGGAACTGGTAGACGCACTACCTTGAGGTGGTAGCGACGCAAGTCGTAGGGGTTCGAGTCCCCTCTTGGGCACCACATATAAAGTTGCGATAAGTTGCCATCAGTTGGCGAACGTTGCAATTTAACTATAAATTAAGCACTTACTGGCCCCGCAAGGGGCCTTTTTCTTGCCAAGAATTGCAGAAACTTGCGGAAAGTTGCACTCGATTTCTACTGATTGGTCTCGGATTGGTCCCGGATTTGGTCACGGATCGGCCTCCGATCGGCTCAATTGGCGCGCTGCCTCAGCAAAGCGGCACATGTCCGCTATGGGTTGGAAGCAGATACATCCGCATCCTCGAATTTCGCGCCTATCTTGATCCCCAGCGTGCGGACGCCGTCGATCAGGAGCTTCAGGTACTCGCTCGTGTCCTTGAAGTAATTCCGGAAGGTGATTTCGACTTGGTCAGGCGTGTCGCCGCCGACGAGCACGGCATTGCTTTCCGGATTTTCACGTTCATAGCGAAACAGCCACTTCATGGCCGAGGCGTTTTTGGTGAAATCCTTCACCTGCAGTTCGCCGTTACGCATGAATATCAGCACGTGGTTCTGCTTGCCGCTCAGCTGCCGCACGTCGGCGCCCTGCATGCTGCCAAGCTCGTCGCTAAGGCCGAGCTCTGTGTCCAGATTGACAAATTCGCTGGCCAAATCCAAATCGCTCAGGTCCGGAAGCGGGCCAGTCGTGGCCTCATGAGCTCGAGCGAGGATTTCGCTAGTCAGCGCCATGATGCGCATATAGCGGGGATCGCCTCTACCGAACTTGGTTTCGTTTCCAGTGATGTAGCCAACCACTTCGTTCGCGGTAGCCCAGGCGTGCTGCACGAGCGTGCGATACTGAATCTCGATGTAGAGCCCAAGCGCGACTTGCGCGTGCTTAGACGTGACCTGATAGGCATACACGTCGTGAATGCCACGGTAGCCATCGACCTTGGGCCGGGCGATGTAGTTGTACTGGTCGTCCGTATTGCGGCGCCTGTGCTTAAACCGTGCCGTGTGGAAGTCCGCGCGGAAGGCCTCGAGGCTGGCGGTATCGGGAAAGATCATGCGAATTCCAGCGACGTCGTCCATTCGCCCTAGCGCCATGTTTTTCTGCCGCTGGAGCTTGTCGAAAATAGTGCTAAGCCGCTTTAGGCGCTGACCTACCACGATGTTGGCGCCGGTTTTTTGACACGTAGGCGGACGATTGCCTGGAAGGTGTTGATAACCTGCCGATGCGCTGCGCGCCACTCATTGATGATTGCCAGATCTTCCTCTGTCGCGGCGCCTTCACGAACCCGATTGCCGGCCTTGTTGACGCGCTCACGTGAACCACCGGGGAAACCTCTGCCCATGACGCCTCCGCGATTCGAAGCGACATTGTGGCACGGCGGCAGAGGCAGTTCGCGCTGGGACCATTTGCTGCCATTGGGCGTGGGTCCCGAGCCGGGACACACGCGCTGGCGTTTCTGGTCCTGAGGGGGACCCACATTCGGCAACTGTTGCCAACTCCGATTTGCTGGTCCTAAATTGGTCCTGGTCCGCGACAAACGGCGCCACTAAGCCATTCCGGCTGCCCCTCTTGGGCACCACATTGATGGCTTCGCTGAACGCCGCAGGAGCTTAAAAAAACCGCCTTTGGCGGTTTTTTTGTTTGCGACGAGCGGGAGGGGAGAGTGCCTCGGCCGGCGGCGCAGGCCGGCACGACGAACGCATGCTGCAGATCGGGGCGGATATCGCAACACGCTTCCCGTACAGGGAGCGTAGGCGCCGGCCGACATATCCGCCGCCATCGCCGTGACACATTGCGCCGACCACGAGGGTAGGCCGGCTGTCACGCCGCTGCAGGCTCCTCGCGGCAAGGGGGATGGGGTCCATGGTGACGATTTCGCTGGGGCAGGCGGCTGCGGGTGACTGGAATGTTCGTCGCGGCCAGGTCACGTTGTTCAGCAACCTGCAGCTCGCGGCTGCAATCAAGCTTGCCCGCGAGATGGCTCGCGATGAGCACGGGCGCCTCGGGCATCCGGTTTGCGTGGAAATGCCGGGGCCGACCGGCGCGATCGTGCTGGCGCAATACGGCTGGGGCGACACCAATGGTGCCGTCGCGGCGCTGGCGAGCTAAGCCATTCGCTGATGTTGGAACCCACCGGTGCAGCTGCTTCCGGAGGGCATCCCACACCGTGAGTGTCGAGCGACGAGCCACTTGCAAAGGTGCCTCGCGCAGCCTAGTTTCATGCAGCCCAACCAAGGAGGGCGTCAAGTGATCAATGTGGTCCTGGTGGACGATCACGAGCTGGTTCGCACCGGCTTCCGAATGATCCTGCAGCAACAACCGGACATCCGTGTTGGTGGCGAGGCGGGCAGCGCCGAGGAGGGCCTGCAGCTGATCCGGAGCCTGAGGCCCGACATCGCCCTGGTCGATGTACATATGCCCGGTATGAGCGGGATCGAGCTCACCGAACGCGTCTGCCGCTCGAAGATGTCCACCCACGTCGTCATCGTGACCGTGGTCGATGACGCGCGTTTCCCCAAACGCCTGCTCGACGCCGGCGCGCTCGGTTACCTGACCAAGGGTTGCGGCGCCGACGAACTGGTGTCCGCCGTGCGCCAGGTGGCCAATGGCCGCCGCTATCTTGCCCCGGCCGTAGCGCAGCAGCTGGCGCTGGCCACTCTCGACGGCAGTGCCTCGCCGTTCGACGTATTGTCCAGCCGCGAACTCGAGGTCGCGATGATGCTGGTGCGCGGCAAACCGCTGACGATCATCGGTGAACAGCTCAACCTGAGTCCGAAGACGGTGTCCACCTACAAGCAGCGCCTCATGGAGAAGCTGCACGTGGACCATGTGCTCAGCCTTGCCCACCTGATGACGGTGCATGGGCTGATCGATACGCCGAATCATCATGTTGGTACGTGATGCCGCGCAGTCGGTGGCTTGAAGCGAAAAAAAAACCGGACCCAGGTCCGGTTTTTTTGTCGTGCTCCACGGCGTGGCGGCTCAGCCGTTCGAGTCGCTCTTGTGGGCGTCGGACTCGCCGCGCGACTGTGGCGATGCAGCTTCGCTTTCCTCGGTGGATGGAAGCAATCTGGTCTGAGGCCCCGATTGCGCCAGCAGATCGCCCTGCTTGGGGGGCGTCAGCGAAACCGCAGGCTGGGCTGCAACCGGCGTTTCGGGCATGCCGGCAACGGGAGACACCACGCTCGTCGACGGGCTGGCCTCATGGACAAGTGAAGCGGTCGGTGCCGGAGCTGTCGCCATTGCGGCCGGCGTGGCGATCGTCGAGCTTGCCGGGGTCACCGCTGTCGGAACGGGTTCTTCACCCGACACTGCGACGACCGCTGATGACGTGGTGTCGGAGGCCGCTCGACTGAGCGTCGTCGGTGTTGCCACGGCGGTGATGACAGCCGCCGAAGCGGGATCGGCCTTGGCGACCTGTGTATCCACGCTGTTCACCGCGACGCTGGTGGCTGGCGACATTGGCGCAGGTGTGCTTACCGGGGCGACCCTGACAAGCTCGTGTTCGTCAGCTGCGGCCATCGTCGCGGCGGACTTCACCGACTCCGGAATCGGCGGCAGCGGCGGCAGGTTGAATGCCGTGGTGACGGGCGTCGTGGTGCTGGCTGCAGTCACGACAGGCGTTACGGCGCGCGTTTCGTTCGGCTGGACAGGCGTCGGTTGGCGCACCGGCGGAATGGCCGGTGCTGCCTCGCCAGCGGCGACCACCGGCGACGATTCATGCAACGACGGTTCGGTGCGCGCGATCGGGACGTCTGCGGTCGCAGTGGTTTCGTCGCGATCCTCGTCGTCGAGCGCCTGGGCCTGCGTGCTGTCGACACCCGTGCCGTCAGCGGCGACTTCATCGTGACGCCGGCGCCGGCGGCCGCCACGACGACCGCGGCGGCGACGCGACTGGTTGCCCTCGGCATCCGTGGTGTTGTCGGCGGCTTCGGGCATGGATGAAGCCGCCGGCGGCGTCAGCAGCAGTTCGGCTTCGTTCGCCGCATCACCCGGTGGTGCGACGGCGGGAAGCTCGTCTGCGGCGACACGCGGTTGGCGTTCCACCTTGGACGGCTGCGCCGGATTCGGCTTGCGCTCTGCGCGCGCCGGGTTGCCCTCGACTGCCGCGGCCGGCTTGGGCTGGCGGTCCGCCTTGGCGGTCTGGCTCTGGGGTTGTTGCGCAGGGCGCGCCTGGGCCTCGTTGCTGCGCTGGCGGTTGCCGCGGGCCTGCTGCGCGGAAGCGGGTTTCGTCGAGCCTGGCTGGGCGGCCTCGCGTCGCGGCTGGCGCGGCGATACGCTCGAACTGGTGCCGGTGCGGGTGCCGCGCTCGTCACGACGGCTGCGGCCGCCGCCGTCGTTGGCGTTGTCGGTGCGTTTCGGTGCCGGTGCGGGTGCCGCCACCTCCGTGCTGTGGAACCAGCCGAACAGGCGCGAGATGATGCCGCCGCTGGGTGCAGCGGCAGGGGCGGGGGCTGCCGCCGGCTGGCGGCGGACAACCGGCGCTGCCGTGGCGACCGGCGCAACGACTTCCTCGCGCACTGGCGCCGGGCTGGCGGGCACGATGCCGCTTACCGCAGGCTGCTCGCCGCTGCCCAGGGTCTGCCCCATCTTCGGCAGTTCGACGGCGTCCACCGCGGTGAGGCGCTCGTAGCTGGGCTTGCTGTGCTCGCCCATGTCCGCCTCGCGGATGCGCTGGATCTCGATGTGCGGCGTCTCCAGCTTTTCGTCGGCGACGATCACCACGTGCGCCTTGTGGCGCAGCTCGATCTCGACCACGCTGGCGCGCTTTTCGTTGAGCAGGAAGTTGGCGACACTGGTGGGTACCTGCACCAGCACCTGGCCGGTGTTGTCTTTCATCGCGTGTTCTTCGATCAGTCGCAGGGTAGACAGCGACAGCGACTCCACGCCGCGGATATGGCCGTGGCCTTCGCAGCGCGGGCAGGTGATCTGGGTGGCTTCGCCGAGGCTGGGACGCAACCGCTGACGCGACATCTCGAGCAGACCGAAGCGCGAGATGCGACCGATCTGCACGCGGGCGCGGTCCAGTTTCAGAGCATCTTTCAGGCGATCCTCCACCTCACGCTGGTGCTTCGGACTGTCCATGTCGATGAAGTCGATCACCAGCAGGCCGCCGGCGTCGCGGATGCGCGCCTGGCGGGCGATTTCCACCGCGGCCTCGCAATTGGTGTTGAACGCCGTTTCCTCGATGTCGCTGCCCTTGGTCGCCTTGGATGAGTTGACGTCGATCGCGGTGAGCGCTTCGGTCTGGTCGATCACGATCGAACCACCCGACGGCAGGCGTACCTGGCGGTCGAACGCGCTCTCGATCTGGGTTTCGATCTGGTAGCGGGTGAACAGCGGGGTGTCGTCGCGGTACAGCTTGAGCTTGCGCAGGGCGTTGGGCATCACCTGCTGCATGAAATCGCGGGCGTCGTTGTACAGCGGCTCGTCGTCGATCAGGATCTCGCCAATGTCGCTGCGCAGGTAGTCGCGCAGGGCGCGGATGAACAGCTTCGATTCCTGGTAGATCAGGAACGGCGCTTTCTGCTTGCTGGCCGCTTCGGAGATCGACTTCCACAAGGTCAGCAGGTAGTCCAGGTCCCATTGCAGCTCTTCGGCGTCGCGGCCGAGGCCGGCGGTGCGCACGATCAGGCCGACATCGTCGGGTACCGTGACGTGATCCAGCGCCTCCTTCAGCGCCTGCCGGTCCTCGCCCTCGATCCGGCGCGAGACGCCGCCGGCCTTCGGATTGTTCGGCATCAGCACCATGTAGCGGCCGGCCAGGCTGATGAACGTGGTCAGGGCGGCGCCCTTGTTGCCGCGTTCCTCTTTCTCCACCTGCACGACGACTTCCTGACCTTCCTTGATCAGCTCGCGGATGTTCGCCTTGTGCGGGTCCAGGCCCGGGGTGAAGTACTCGCGGGAGATTTCCTTCAGTGGCAGGAAACCGTGGCGCTCGGCGCCGTACTCGATGAAGCAGGCTTCGAGTGAAGCCTCAACCCTGGTGATTCGACCCTTGTAAATATTGGACTTTTTCTGCTCCCGCGAAGGGATTTCGATGTCCAGGTCGTAGAGGTTCTGGCCATCGACAATGGCCACGCGCAACTCTTCACGCTGAGTCGCGTTGATCAACATGCGTTTCATGGTGGTAATCCTCGGCTTGGCCGCGCGTCGCGTGCCACGGTGGCGCCACAATGGCGGCCTGCCGGGGATCGCGCCGCTGCGGTTAAGCGGCAAAAAAAACGGCACCGTTTCCGGCGTCGGGATGATTCGGTCAGCTGCGCCTGCCGCCCCGATACCGCAATGGCATCGGACAAACGACGGCCCAAACCGTTACGATGAAAGGGAGTCGCGACCGGCCGCCGAAAGCAACTGGAGCAATCCTCGCCGACGTTACGGGCGGGCACCCGGCCCGATCCGGACTTCGGTGGGCTGAATGTAGCGCCCGCCGAGTATCCTATTTAAGCAGGTTTTTTTCAATGCAGACGGCAACTTCCCATGACGCACCTCACGGGGTACGTCAGGTCGAGATTGGCCCCGAGCGCGATGGGCAACGCATCGACAACGCGCTGGTGACCCTGCTCAAGGGCGTGCCCAAGAGTATGATTTATCGGCTTTTGCGTACCGGTCAGGTGCGGGTGAACGGCAAGCGGGCCAAGCCGGATACACGTCTCGCTGATGGTGATACGCTGCGTATCCCCCCGGTGCGGGTGGCGGAGCGGCCGGAGGAGCGAGCCCCGGCCAGTGGCCTGGTGGCGTCGGTGGCCGACGCGATCATTTTCGAGGACAAGCACTTCCTGGTGATCGACAAGCCGGCCGGCGTGGCCAGCCATGGCGGCAGCGGGGTCAGCCACGGGGCGATCGAACTGCTGCGCGCCGCCCGTCCGCAGGAACACCTGGAGCTGGTGCACCGGTTGGACCGCGACACCAGCGGCGTGCTGGTGTTTGCCCGGACCCGGGCCGGGCTGACCGGCCTGCAGGCGGCGATCCGTGCCGGCGCGGTCACCAAGCAGTACCTGTGCCTGATGCTTGGTCATCCGGCCAAGGCGAAGTTCGACGTGAATGCGCCGCTGTTGAAGTCCGTGCTGCAGGGCGGTGAACGGATGGTGCGGGTCGCCGACAACGGCAAGCCGTCGCTGACCTTCTTCCGCGAGATGGAGCAATACCCCAGCGCCCGGCTGATGCAGGCCACACTCGGTACCGGGCGCACCCACCAGATCCGCGTGCATGCGGCGCACATCGGCCATCCGCTGGCCGGCGACGCGAAGTACGGCGATCGCGAGATGAACAAGCGCTACCGCGAGATGGGCCTGAACCGGATGTTCCTGCATGCCTCGCACATGAGCTTCGACCTGGACGGGCGTTCCTACAGTTTTTCCGCGCCATTGCCCGACGACCTCAAGGATTTCCTCGACGTGCTGGCGGTGAAGGGCAAGCGACTGGTGTGGATGCAGGAAAAGTCGCGCACCGATTTCTGATCAGCGCCCTAGCAGGGCGTCGACCCGCGCCGCGCAGATGAAGTCGTTCAGCGACAGGCCGCCCACGTCGTGGGTCGACCATAGCAGCTGACAGTGGCTGTAGCCGGCTTCGAGGTCCGGGTGATGGTCTTCCTGGTTGGCCATGAAACCCACCGCGTTGATGAAACCCAGGGTGTGGTGGAAATCGGCGAAGCGGAAATCCTTGACAATGGCCATACCGTCGCGGCGCAGCTGCCAGCCAGGTACCCGCTGCAGCAGTTCAGTCACCTGCGCGGCGTCCAGTGCATATTCCTTGCCTTTGCGCGGTTGGCAGTGCCGGCTAGCCAGGTCGTTGGCGTTCATGAGGGTCTCCATCGGAGTTGAGATTCTCGGGACGTGAAGCGTCGAAGTTGCGCGCACAAAAGTCAAAGCGGGCGTATGGCTCGAAACTGGACTAAAATAGTGCTGTTTCGCTGGCGCAGCTGCCGGCATCGATTGGATACCCCGGAGCAGGCATGATCGAAATCTCGGAACGTGCGCAGCAGCATTTCCTGCGCCTTCTTTCGCAGCAGGGCATCGAGGGGCTGGGCATCCGCCTGCGGGTGACCTCGCCGGGCACGCCGGCAGCGAACTGTGAGCTGGAGTTCTGCGAGCCGGTGGACCTGGTCGGCGGGGAGTGGACGGTGGAATGCGCCGGCTTCGACTTCCATATTGACGGCGACAGCGCCAGCTGGCTGGACCAGGCCAGCATCGACTTCGAGCCGAACGCCACCGGCGGCCAGCTCAATATCCGCGCACCGAAGATCAAGGGCCATGTGCCGGGCGTGGAAGCGGGCCTGATCGAGCGCGTGCGTTACGTGCTGGAAGCGGAAATCAATCCGAAGCTGGCTTCGCATGGCGGCCGGGTCACCTTGCTGGAGATCGACGCCGACGGTGCGGTGCTGCTGCAGTTCGGCGGAGGCTGCCATGGTTGCGGCATGGTCGACGTGACGCTGAAGCAGGGCGTGGAAAAGACCTTGCGCGAGCGGGTGCCCGAAGTCACCGCCGTGCGCGACGCCACCGATCACGCCTCCGGGGCAAAGCCTTACTACAGCAAGGCGGGGGGCAAATCGGCGCTCGCCTGAACAGCGACATGGCCGGTGCAAAAGCAAAGGGCCCGCCGAGTGCGGGCCCTTTGTTCTTCGGGTGAAGATACGGCGCCTACTTGCTGCCGCTGATGTGGTTCTTGAGGGTGTCGAGCTTGCTCGGCAGGCTGGAGAAGTACGTCGAAACGTCTTCGATGTCCTGGTCGGACAAGGTGGCCACCATGCCCTTCATGATCGGGTTGTCGCGCTGGCCTTCCTTGTACTCGTGCAATACGCGCTGCAGGTAGAGGTTGTACTGGCCAGCCAGGCGCGGATACTGCGGATCCACGGCGTTGCCGTCGGTGCCGTGACAGGCGAAACAGGTGGCGGCTTTCTGCTTGCCGTTTTCGGCGTTGCCTGCAGCAAGCAACTGGGACGAAGCGAACGCCAGGATGGCGCCGAATGAAAGCAGGGTGATTGCACGTTTCATGCGGGAAGTCCTTGGCAACTTACTTGGCGAGGCTGGAAAGATAGGCGGCAATGTTCTGGATGTCCGTGGCCGACATGCTCTGCGCCTGCGCGTCCATGGTCGGGTGCTTGCGGCCGCCGCTTTGGTAACCCTGCAGGGCATTGATGATGTATTGCTCGTTCTGGCCGGCGATCTTCGGCACCGGGTACTGCGGATAGGCGTTGGTGTAGCCGGGTACGCCGTGACAACCGGCACAGGTATAGATCAGTGCGCGTCCGGCAGCCTTGTCGCCCTCGGCGTGAACGCTGGTGGCGGCAAAGAGGGCTGTGGCCAGGGCCAAGCCAAGCAAGGGCAATCGAGTCATCGAGATCATTCCCACGAGTACGACGGATAGGGAAGTACGCAAGTCACCGAGTATAGACGTTGCGTTAACGACCTAACAACACTCGGCTTGACGTTGGTCAATGTTTGCGCAGCACACATCCGATAGGGCCGGCTTGGCCACGCGGCATTGCTGTCGCGAGTGGCGTCCCCATATACTGTTGCGGTCGGATCGTTTTCCCCGGGGGTGTCCTGGCTTCGACGGGGGCAGTGAGATGACTTGGTGCATGCCGAGGGGGCAGCTTTCCTCGTTAATCCAGCAGCAAACTCATAGTTGCCAACGACGACAACTACGCTCTGGCCGCTTAAGGCCTAGCCCCGAACCCACTTGTGCTCATGCTCGTCGGTGTAGGGTCATTATCATGAGATCGCCGAACGCTGCCGCCTGGCGGTTCTAGGCTAAATCAATCAGGCTGGTTCCGCGGTGCGCCTTGCCCATCGTGCTTGTCGCGGAACGAGATCGAACGGTGGGCTACGCATGTAGATCCGGGCATTTAACGCCTTCGGACGGGGGTTCGACTCCCCCCACCTCCACCAACATAAAACCCCCGGTTTGCCGGGGGTTTTCTTTTGTATTTCCTGTGACGGCTTCAGGCCGTGCGGTTGTGCGAGCGCATGGTGCGCTGTTTCTCGATCTGCCAGTCGCGCTGCTTTTCGGTGTCGCGCTTGTCGTGCTCCTGCTTGCCGCGGGCAAGCCCGATCTCGACCTTCACCTTGTTGCCTTTCCAGTACAGCGCCGTGGGCACCAGGGTGTAGCCCTTGCGCTCGACTGCGCCGACCAGCTGGTCGATCTCCTTGCGATGCAGCAGCAGCTTGCGGGTGCGCCGGTCCTCGGCGATGACGTGGGTGGATGCACTGATCAACGGCGGGATCGAGGCGCCGACCAGGAAAATCTCGTTCTTCAGCACGACCGCGTAGGCGTCGCCAAAATTGATCCGGCCCGCGCGCAGGGCCTTCAGTTCCCAGCCTTGCAGGGCGATGCCGGCCTCGAAGCGCTGGTCGATGTGGTACTCAAAGCGTGCGCGCTTGTTGAGCGCGATGGTGCCGCTGCCCTTGTTGTCCTTGTTCTTGCTCTTGGCCATGTCCGCTAAACTTCGGGCCTCTGGGCGGCCGCACTGCCCGTCGCCCATCGGGGCGACGCTTTTGTTGAGAGTGCGTCCATGGAAGGACGCTTGCCTGATCTTCGCATTCATGGATGAATGCACAAGCTCAAGAGGTTGCCGTGATCGAAATTCGTCGCAGCGCGCTGGTGAAGTACTCGCCGGCGCAGATGTTCGACCTGGTCAATGAGGTCGAAGCATACCCAAAGCGCTTCTCCTGGTGTGCCGGGGCCGAGATCCTCGAGCGCAACGGCAACGTGCTGGTGGCGCGGCTGGATCTCAAGTTTGCCGGGTTTCATCAGAGCTTCACCACGCGCAACACGGTCGATCCGCCGCGGCGCCTGCAGATGGATCTGGTCGATGGCCCGTTCCGCAGCCTGGAGGGCGTATGGGATTTCATGGCGCTGGGCGATGCGGGATGCAAGGTCGCGTTCGCGCTGGATTTCGATTACGCCGGCCGGCTCGGTGGCGGCGCCCTGAAACTGGGCTTCCAGGGGCTGGCCGGACGCATGGTGGATGACTTTTGCCGCGAGGCGGAACGAGTCCATGGCTGAGCGCACGATCCGCGTCGAGGTGGTTTACGCGGGGACGGCAGGGCCGATCCGGCGCCGAGTCGAGCTGGCGGAAGGCAGCACGGTGATGCAGGCGGTCGGCGCCTCCGGGATCGCCGCTGTGCTTCCGGCAGCTGCGGCCGATCCGGCTCGCCTCGGCCTGTTTGCGCGAAAGGTGGCGCCGGAGCGGCAGCTGCGTGAAGGAGACCGTATCGAGATCTACCGGCCGCTGCTGCTCGACCCGATGGAAGCGCGCCGCCGGCGCGCCCGCTGAGGGATCAGGCCGCCGGGTCAGTGCCCGTCATGGCCGCCCGGGTTGCCATCCTGGCCGAAGCCGCCGTCGTTCTTCTTGTCGTTCGGAGACGTGCTCTTGTCGCCCTGGGTCTCGTTGGCCGGGTAGCCGGCGCTGTATTTCTTGCTGTCGTTGATCAGCTGCTGGGCATCCTGCGCGAAGAAATTGCCTTCTGTACGCACCAGCGTATCGTTGTTGAAGGTCAGTGTGAGCGTGCGCACCTTCATCGCACCGCCGCGGTGCGACAGGGTCGATACGTAATCCCAGCGGCCCTGGTCGAACGGCGTATTCACCGAGGGCGTGCCCAGTAGCACCAGCACCTGGTGCTTGGTCATGCCGGGCTTGAGCTGATCCACGGTTTTCTTGTCCAGCAGGTTGCCTTGCTGCACGTCCGGCTTGTAGACGATATGGCAGCCGGCGACGGAGAGCGCCAGCATGGCGAAAACCAGCAGGGAGATCAGCTTTTGCATGCGTTTCGCGTCCGGATCATGAAGGTGTCGGATGATACACTACCGGCTCGGAAACGCCGTGTGCGGGGTGGGTCATGGAACAGGAAACCAAAGAGCTGCGCCGGGTCGGCCTCAAGGTGACCCATCCGCGCATGCGTATCCTGCAGGTCTTCGACGAAGAGGGCACGCAGCATCTCACTGCCGAAGATGTCTACAAGAAACTGCTGGCCCACCAGGAAGACATCGGCTTGGCGACGGTATATCGCGTGCTGACCCAGTTCGAGGCAGCGGGCATCATCGTCAAGCACAACTTCGAAGGCGGCCAGGCAGTCTACGAACTCGATCGCGGCAAGCACCACGACCACATGATCGATGTGGACAGCGGCAAAGTAGTCGAGTTCATCAGCGAGGAGATCGAACGGCTGCAGCACGAGATTGCCGCGAAGCACGGCTACGTGATCGAGGATCACAGTCTGGTGCTGTATGTGAGGCCGAAGCAGCGCGTGCACAAAGGCTGAGCGTCCCGAACGCCAGCCCCGGGCGAACAGCCGTGCCCAGGCGGACATAAAAAAGCCGCGGGGAGGACTCCTGTCCACCCGCGGCTGCTCCCCTACCTGTCGGTCGGCGGCGCGAATGGCTCGCTGTCGCCTTTGACTCTCGCCAGGTAGCGGCGAAACGGCATCCTGCCGTTGTTTCAAGGCCCCCGTCCCCACGGGGACCTTGATCCGCCATCTTGCGACGGCGGCTCCCCCACATCGATGGGAAGGATGCTAACGAGGGCTTCACGTTTCCGGTATCGGAAAAATTCCTAGGCTCACTGGCTGCTTTCGGTGAGGTGATTGCTGCCCCGCAGCAGAATCCGCAGGTGGACACCGACCGGGGCGGGACGCAAGCGGAACTGTCCGCCGAGCGAAGTGACCCGGTCGCGCATCCCTTGCAGGCCGCGCCCACCACGGGGCAGGCGGTTGGGCAGGCCGGTGCCGTCGTCGCGCAGGTCGAGCACGGCCACTGCGATGCCCTGGCGCTCTCCGATGCGCAGGCGCAGCCGGAACTCGCTGGCCTTGGCGTGCTTGACGGCGTTGGTCGCGCTTTCCTGCACCAGCCGGTAGATCGCGGTGCGGGTGTCGTCGTCGAGCAGTCGCGGATCGCCGTGCAGTTCGGTGCGGTAAACCATCCCGGCGGCGCCCATCAGATCACGGATCGGGCCCTCGTCGAGCGCGCGCAGCAAACCGAATTCATCCAGTACGGCTGGGCGCAGGTCGTCCAGCAGGCGGTGCAGGGCGCGTCGCATATGCGCCAGGATGGTGTTGATCGAGGTGCTGATGTCCTCCATGCCGGCCTGCAGCAGCCGCGCCTGGGCCAGCTTCACGTGGGTCTGGATTGCGGTGATGTTCTGCCCCAGCTCATCGTGCAGCTCGGCGGCCAGGTGCCGGCGCTGGTTCTCGTCCGTCTGCAGGTTGCCGCGCGCGGCGTCGCGCAATTGATGGGCCAGCTGATCCAGTCGGCGGTTGACCGCGCCCAGGTAGACGTTCTGCTCGGCCACCCGCTCGCTGCTCCGGCGCAGGGCGTCGGTGGCCGAGCCCAACATCAGCGCGCCGGTTCCGGCCACGGCCAGAAACAGGTAGGCCGCGGCGGTCGAGGGAGCGTGCCCCAGGTGCTGGTCGACCAGGGTCATGCCGAGGCTGGTGACCAGCATGGCCAGGCTGGCGCCGCGCCAGCCATGGCGAAAGGCGAAGAACAGCACCGGCGCCAGCGACAGCACGCGGGCAAATTGCGGCTGGGGAGCGGCCTGTTCGGACAGCACCAGCAGGATCGTCATGGACGGCAGCAGCACCAGCAGGCCATCCATGAACAGGCTGGCCAGGGCGCGCCGCTCGATGCGGGTCCGCAGCAGCATGATCATCAGCGGCACGATCAACAGGATGCCCAGATAGTGGCTGAGCAGTTCCTCGCCGAGTACGCCGATGATCAGTTCCGACGAGCCCGGCGTACTGACCAGCGCCAGCAAGGCTGCGTCTACCGCGGTGGTGGCGGTCACCACCAGCACCACCGAGAGCAGCAGGCGGGTCACTTCCTGAGGGCTGTGCAGGCTGGCGTGCAGATTGAACCGTCGTAGCAGCCACAGGCTAGCGGCCATCACCAGTGGTTCGGGCAGTTCGTCGATAGCGAAGCCAAGCCAGCCCCGGGGCAGGCCATGGACTAGGCTGATGCCGGCGGTGGCGACCAGCTCGCCACCCAGCAGCCAGCCCCAGTAACGCACCGGCACCAGCAGCAGCGCACCGAAACGCAGGCCATACGGCAGCATCCAGTATGGCTGCACGGTCAGCCACAGCAGCAGCCACAGCAACAGGTAGCCGGCGCCAAGCAGCGGGCCGGAGTCGGGCAGGCGTAGGGGCTTCAGGCGCATGCGCGGATGTTACATGTGCGCCGCGGCGCGGTGGCCAGCCACGCGGCGGGCCGGATGTGCATGAGTGGGGAGTCCCTGTGTAAAGTAATGGGATGTACAGCATCGTTCTGGTCGATGACCATGCCATCGTTCGCGAGGGCTTCAAGCGGCTGATCGAGATGGAGCCCGATCTCGACGTGGTGGCCGAGTGCCGCAGCGCCGACGACGCGGTCGAGGCGGTGGGCCACTGGCACCCCGACCTGGTCGCGCTCGATCTTTCGCTGCCGGACGGCAGCGGGCTGCCCTTGATCGAACACCTGCTCAGCGTGCATGCGCAAACGCATGTCGTGGTGCTGAGCATGCACGACGGCGAACCCTACGTGTCCGAGGCGCTGCGCCGCGGCGCCAGCGGCTACGTCACCAAGGGGGTGGCGCCGGAGGAACTGGTGGCGGGCTTGCGCGCGGTGATGCAGGGGGAATGTTTCCTCAGCTCCGACCTGCGCCAGCGCCGGGCCGATCGGCCGGATGCAGCGCTGGACCCGATCAGCCGGCTGACCGCGCGCGAGCGCGAGGTATTCCTGCTGCTGGCCGGTGGCCGCGCGCCTAAGCAGGTGGCGGCGGAACTGGGGATCGGCCAGAAGACGGTCTACATCCATCGGGCCAGCCTGATGGGCAAACTGGGTGCTGGCTCGGAACTGGACCTGTACCGGATGGCCTCCGAGCGCGGCATGTTGCCGCTGGCGAGCTGAGCGGCCGCAGGGATCAGGCGCTCTGCGCCCGCTCCAGCATCTGCCTGGCATGGGCCCGCGTCTCGCGGGTGATCTCAAGGCCGCCCAGCATGCGCGCCAGCTCGTCGCGCCGGCCGGCGGCGTCGAGCACCTCGATCTGCGTGTGGGTGGAGTCGCCGTCGCTGTGCTTGCTGACCTTGAGGTGCGCGTGTCCCTGGGCGGCCACCTGCGGCAGGTGGGTGACGCACAGCACCTGGCGCTGGGCGCCCAGCGCGCGCAACTTCTGTCCGACCACCTCGGCAACGGCGCCGCCGATGCCGCTGTCGACCTCGTCGAAGATCATGCTGCCGACGGTGTCCTTGCCCAGGGTAACCACTTCGATCGCCAGGCTGATGCGCGCCAGTTCGCCGCCGGAGGCGACCTTGCGCAGCGGTCGCGGCGGCTGGCCGGGGTTGGCGCTCACCAGCAGCTCGCAGCGTTCACCGCCCTGCGGATCCGGCTCGTCGCCGCTGGAGGGTTCCAGCTCGACGCGCAACAGGCCGCCCACCATGCCCAGCTCGCCCATCAGCACGCTGACCTCGTCGCCGAGCCGAGCCGCCGCCGCGGCGCGAGCCTCACTGAGTTTGGCCGCCGCGTGGGTGTAGTCGCCCCGCAGGCGCTCACGTTGCGCCATCAGTTGTTCCAGCACGTCACCGGCGCCTTCGAGCTCGGCCAGTTCGGCCTGCAAGACGGCGAGCCGGTCGTGCAGCTCGGCCGCGGGCAAGCGGTGCCGGCGCGACAGCTCGTGCAGGCGGGCCAGGTGGTTGTCGACCTCGGTGAATCGCTCGGGGTCGAGGTCGACGTCCTGTGCATAGCGCGCCAGGCCGTCGGCGGCTTCGCCGAGCTGGATACCGGCATTGTCGAGCAGTTCCAGCAGCGGGTTCAGCCGCTCGTCGAGCGCGGCCAGCTTGCCCAGTTCGGCCTGCGCCCGGCCGAGGGCGCGACGCAAGGCGAATTCGCTGTCGCCGTCGAGCAGCTCGACCACGCCGGCGGTGCCTTCGGCCAGCCGGCCAGCGTTGGCGAGGCGTTTGTGCTGCGTCTCGAGTTCGGCCAGTTCGGCGGCAGGCAGCGCCCATTTCTCCAGCTCGCCGATTTCATGGCGCAGCAGTTCGATGCGCTGGTCGCGATCGTCGCCGCCGCTGAGCTTGCGCATGCGCGTGCCGAGTTCGCGCCACCGCACGGCGTTGCCGCGCACTTGCGCAAGCAGCTCGTCGTGGCCGGCGTAGGCGTCGAGCAAGGCAAGCTGGTGCGGGCGCGACAGCAATGCCTGATGTTCGTGCTGGCCGTGGATCTCGACCAGCAGCGCGGCCAATTCGCCGAGCTGGCGGGCGTTGGCGGGACGGCCGTTGATCCATGCCTTGGAACTGCCCTCGGCACGGATCACCCGGCGCAGCTGGCAGCCGCCGTCCTCGTCCAGTTCCTCGCGCTGCAGCCAGTCGCGCGCGGCAGGCAGTTCGGCCAGGTCGAACTCGGCGGCCAGTTCGGCGCGGTCGCTGCCGGCGCGTACCATGCCGCTGTCGGCGCGGGCGCCGGCCAGCAGCATCAGTGCGTCGACCAGCAGCGACTTGCCGGCGCCGGTCTCGCCGCTGACCACGGTCAGGCCCGGGCCGAAAGCCACCTCGGCAGCTTCGACGACGGCGAAATGGCGGACGTAGAGCGAAGTGAGCATGGGCAGGCTGCTGATGGAGTGGCGGGATTGTAGCGGCAGCCCGGCGGCGCAAGACACCGCTCCACTTGCAAGCTGCGCGCGCAAACCTTATTTCTTTGGGGTCTCAAGGATTGCTACGACAGCATGATCAAGCCACCCGGCCATGACCTCGACGCCCGCGCCCGCCGCCTGTTGCGCACGCTGATTGCCCAGTACCTGGTCGACGGCGAGCCGGTCGGTTCGCGCACGCTGTCGCGTTCGTCCGGCCTGGACGTGAGCCCGGCGACGATCCGCAACATCATGGCCGACCTCGAGGACGCTGGTCTGGTCGCCTCGCCGCATACCTCGGCAGGAAGGGTACCCACGCCGCGCGGCCTGCGCCTGTTCGTCGACAGCCTGATCGAACTGCAGCCGCTGCCGCGCGCCGAGATGGCACGGCTGCAGCGCGAGCTGCCGCCGGGGCCGACCACCACCCGCGACCTGCTCGGCAATGTGTCCACCCTGCTGTCGGCGATGACCCACTTCGCCGGCGTGGTCACGGTACCGCGCCAGGCCGATTTCCCGCTGCGGCACATCGACTTCGTGGCGCTGCCGGATGCGCGGGTGCTGGTGATCCTGGTGTTCAGCGACAACCAGGTGCAGAACCGCATCGTGCAACTGGCCCGGCCACTCGGTGGCAGCGAGCTGGAACACGCCGCCAACTACTTGAACAGCCATTTCACCGGCCTGCGTGTGGACGACATCCGCGCCCATCTGCTGGCCGAGGTGCGCAAGACCGGCAGCGAACTCAACCAGCTGCTCGCCAGCACGGTCGAGCTGGCCACCGCTTCATTTGCACCGCCGGCGACCGGACCGGGCGGCCCCGATGTGCTGGTCAGCGGCCAGACCAATCTGATGGGCTATTCCGAGCTGGCCGACCTGCAGCGCCTGCGCGAGTTGTTCGAGGCCTTCCAGCAGAAGAACGAATTGCTGCAACTGATGGAAGTCTGCGCCCGTGCGCCGGGTGTGCGCCTGTTCATCGGCGAGGAATCCGGCTTCACTGCGCTCGATGGCTGCAGCGTGGTCACCGCCAGCTACGGCGCGCAGGGGCGCGTGCTGGGCGCGGTCGGCGTGATCGGCCCGACCCGGATGGCCTACGAACGGGTGATTCCGGTGGTGCAGGCTACCGCCGGATTGCTCAGCGACGCCTTGAATCGCGCCGCCACGACCCTATAACCCCAGCGGGAGCGGGTTTATCGCGAATTTTTCCAGGGCGGCCGGCATGCATGCTGGCCATGACAACTGTTTTTGGAGTGAGCATGCAGAACAACGATCCGCAGTCGCCTGGTGATACGCCAGTCCAAGGCCAGCCGGGTGAATCGTCGGCCACGGAACTGGAAAGCCTGCAGGCGCGCGTAGCCGGGCTGGAGGCAAGCAACGCCGAGTTGCGCGAGACCGTGCTGCGCGAAAAGGCCGAACTCGAGAACCAGCGCCGCCGGCTGCACCGCGACCTGGAACAGGCCCGCCGCTTCGCCAACGAGAAATTGCTGAGCGAACTGCTGCCGGTCTACGACGGCCTGGAGAGCGGCCTGGCCATCGAAGGCGGCGACGTCGCCTCGATACGCGAGGGCCTTGGCCTGACCCTGAAGGCCTTGCTCAAGGTGGCCGAGAACCACGGCATGTCGCAGATCGATCCGCTGGGCCAGCCGCTCGATCCTGAACGCCACCATGCAGTGAGCATGGTCGAGGCGCCGGGCCAGGCGCCGGGTACCGTGGTCAGCGTGCTGCAGAAGGGTTACGTGCTGAACGATCGCCTGCTGCGCCCCGCGCTGGTCGCAGTGGCGAAGGACTGAGCGGCGCCATTGCCGGCGCCCGCCTGAATGGCGCGGCGGCAGGCATCGTCAAATCGCATCCGGGGCCTTGCCGGCATTGAATCACCCAGGCAGAACCCCATCTGGAAACCATCGCGGCCGCGGGGGCCGCACGCAAAATTCGGAGAGCAATCACATGGGCAAGATCATCGGCATCGACTTGGGTACGACCAACTCCTGCGTGGCCGTGATGGACGGCAGCACGACCAAGGTCATCGAGAACTCGGAAGGCGATCGCACCACGCCGTCCATCGTCGCCTTCACCAAGGACGGCGAGGTGCTGGTGGGCGCCTCGGCCAAGCGCCAGAGCGTGACCAACCCGAAGAACACCTTCTACGCGGTAAAGCGCCTGATCGGCCGCAAGTTCACCGACAAGGAAGTGCAAAAGGACCTGCACATCGTGCCCTATGGCGTGATCGCGCACGACAACGGTGACGCCTGGGTGCAGACCTCCGACGGCAAGAAGATGGCGCCGCAGGAAATCTCCGCCAAGGTGCTGATGAAGATGAAGAAGACCGCCGAGGACTACCTCGGCGAGACGATCACCGAGGCAGTGATCACGGTGCCTGCGTACTTCAACGACAGCCAGCGCCAGGCGACCAAGGACGCCGGCAAGATCGCCGGCCTGGAAGTGAAGCGCATCATCAACGAGCCGACCGCGGCCGCGCTGGCCTATGGCCTGGACAAGAAGGGCGGCGACCGCAAGATCGCGGTGTACGACTTGGGTGGCGGCACCTTCGACGTGTCGATCATCGAGATCGCCGAAGTCGACGGCGAGAAGCAGTTCGAGGTGCTGGCCACCAACGGCGACACCTTCCTCGGCGGCGAGGACTTCGACATGCGCGTCATCGACTATCTGGTCGAGGAGTTCCAGAAGGAGCAGGGCATCGACCTGCGCAAGGACCCGCTTGCGCTGCAGCGCCTGAAGGACGCCGCCGAGCGCGCCAAGATCGAGCTGTCCTCGAACCACCAGACCGACGTGAACCTGCCGTACGTGACGGCCGACGCGTCGGGCCCGAAGCATCTCAACATCAAGCTGACCCGCGCCAAGCTGGAAGCACTGGTGGAAGACCTGGTCAAGCGCACCATCGAGCCGTGCCGCACCGCGTTGAACGACGCCGGCCTGCGCGTGGCCGACATCGACGACGTGATCCTGGTCGGCGGCCAGACCCGCATGCCGAAGGTGCAGGAGGCGGTGAAGGACTTCTTCGGCAAGGAGCCGCGCAAGGACGTCAACCCGGACGAAGCCGTCGCCGTGGGCGCGGCGATCCAGGGCGGCGTGCTGGGTGGTTCGGTCAAGGACGTGCTGCTGCTCGACGTCACCCCGCTGTCGCTGGGCATCGAGACCATGGGCGGGGTGATGACCAAGCTGATCGAGAAGAACACCACGGTGCCGACCAAGGCGTCGCAGACCTTCTCCACCGCCGACGACAACCAGACCGCGGTGACCGTGCACGTGCTGCAGGGCGAGCGCGAGCGCGCCAGCGCGAACAAGTCGCTGGGCAAGTTCGACCTGCAGGGCATCGAGCCGGCGCCGCGCGGCATGCCGCAGATCGAGGTCACCTTCGACATCGATGCGAACGGCATCCTGCATGTGTCGGCCAAGGACAAGAAGACTGGCAAGGAACAGAAGATCGAGATCAAGGCCGGTTCGGGCCTGTCCGAGGAAGAGATCGCCCGGATGGTCGCCGACGCCGAGGCGAACAAGGAAGAGGACAAGAAGTTCCACGAGCTGGTCGCCACCCGCAACAAGGCCGACCAACTGGTGCACGCCACCCGCAGCGCGCTGAAGGAACACGGCGGCAAGGTGCCGGCCGACCAGCTCAGCAGCATCGAGGGCGCGTTGTCCGACCTGGAGAAGGCGAAGGACGGCGACGACAAGGCGACGATCGAGGCCAAGGTCGGCAAGCTGGAGCAGGTGGCGCAGGCGCTGTACGCGGCCGCGCAGGGCGGCCCGGCCGATGCCGGCGCGCAGTCCGCACCGGGCGGTTCGGCCCAGCCGGACGACGTGGTCGACGCCGAGTTCACCGAAGTGAAGGACAACAAGCAATAATCGGCGCCGTCTTCGGCATGGCCGATCGACCAGCCCGCGCCGGCTCCTCCCGGCGCGGGCTGTCTTGCTGGAGGCGAGGGCGTGGCAAGCAGTGTGGATGCATGAATGAGCAAGCGTGACTACTACGAGGTGCTGGGCGTCGAGCGCAGCGTCAGCGAAGCCGAGCTGAAGAAATCCTTTCGTCGGCTGGCGATGAAGTACCACCCGGACCGCTGCCCGGACGATCCCACCGCGCAGGACAAGTTCAAGGAGGCCAAGGAGGCCTACGAAGTCCTGTCCGACACTTCGAAGCGCGCGATGTACGACCAGCATGGTCACGCCGCCTTCGAGAACGGCATGGGCGGTCGCGGCGGTGCCGGCTTCGGCGACATGGGCGACATCTTCGGCGACATCTTCGGCGACATCTTCGGCCGCAGCGGCGGTGGACGTGGCCGTCCGCGGCGCGGCGCCGACTTGCGCTACATCATCGAGCTGGGCCTGGAGGAGGCCGTGTTCGGCGTGAGCCGGCAGATCGAGGTGCCGACCCAGGTCAACTGCCAGCACTGCAACGGCAGCGGCTCGGAGGACGGCAAGGTCAGCAAATGCAAGACCTGCAACGGCCACGGCCAGGTGCGCATGCAGAACGGCATCTTCTCCATCCAGCAGGCCTGCCCGCATTGCGGCGGCAGCGGCCAGGCGATCGAGAAGCCATGCCGCGAGTGCCATGGCGAAGGGCGCCTGGAAGAAACCCGCACGCTATCGGTGCAGATCCCCGAGGGCGTCGACAACGGCGACCGCATCCGCCTCTCCGGGCAGGGCGAGGCCGGTCCCGCCGGTGCGCCGGCCGGCGACCTGTACGTGGAAGTGCGCGTGCGCGAGCACGAGATCTTCCAGCGCGACGGCAACGACTTGTATTGCGAATTGCCGATACGCTTTTCGCAGGCAGCGCTGGGCGCCGAACTGCCGGTGCCGACGCTGGAGGGCGAAGTGCCGGTCAGCATCCCGCCGGAAACCCAGACCGGCACCCAGTTCCGCCTGCGTGGCCGCGGCGTCAAGTCGGTGCGCAGCAGCCGCCACGGCGACCTGATCTGTCGCGTGGTGGTGGAAACCCCGGTGCGGCTGACCCGACAGCAGCGTGAATTGCTGGAATCGCTGGAAGCCACCTTTGCCGGCAGCGACGCCGGCAAGCACACGCCACGCGCCAAGGGCTGGGTCGACGGCGTGAAGAAATTCTGGTCCAGGGTTACTGCCTAGACCCCGCTGCGCGGTTAGCATGTATGCCCTGTTCCCTGGAGCGTGCCGTCGATGACTCGTCCCCTTCGCCTCGCCTTGAGCGGCGCCTCCGGTCGCATGGGCCGCGCGCTGCTCGACCTGCTCGGCGAGGACGCCGGCGTCCAACTGGTGCATGCCGTGGTGTCGCCGGGTTCGGTCCACGACGGCCAGCCGGTACCCGTTGCCGCGACGGGTTCCCTGCGCTATGCGCATGACTGGACCCAGGCGCCGCCCATCGACGTGGTCGTCGACTTCAGCAGCCCGGCTGCGCTGGCGCCAGTGCTGGACCATTGCCTGGCGCAAGGCACGGCGCTGGTCAGCGGCACCACCGGCATCGACGCCGTACTCGAGGCACGGCTGGACGATGCTGCGCGGCGCATCGCGATCCTGCGTGCCGCCAACTTCAGCCTCGGCGTGGCGGTGCTGATGCGCCTGCTGCGCGAAGCGGCGGCGGCCCTGCCGGGCTGGGACCTGGAAATCGTCGAGGCGCATCACGGCCGCAAGCAGGACGCGCCATCCGGCACCGCGCTGGCGCTCGGCCGGGCAGCGGCGGCAACGCGTGGCACCACGCTGGAGGCCGCGGCGGTCTACAGCCGCGAAGGTCGTATCGGCAGGCGGAGCGAAGGCAGTATCGGGTTTGCCGTGGTACGCGGCGGCGACATCGTGGGCGAACACACCGCCATGCTGATCGGGCAGGGTGAACGGCTGGAGCTGGCCCATCGAGCCACCGACCGCATGATCTTTGCACGCGGCGCCCTGCACGCGGCGCATTGGCTGGCGGGTCGTGCCGCCGGGTCGTGGCAGTTGGAGGACGTGATCGCCACGCTGCGCTGATCCAGTCGCGCCAGCGCGGCACCCGCGGAGCAGACCTGGGCTCAGTCGCGATGCGAAGCGCTGCGATCGCGGCCTGCGCCCAGCCTGGTGTCGAAACGGCCGAACAGTTTCTTGAACACGCGCGAGAATTTGCCGCGTTTCGTCTTGCGCCGCTTCTCCTCCTCGCTGGTCAACCAGGCCACCTGAATCACCCGCCGCTCGCCTTCATAGGGCAGGTGGCCATGGAAGGAGTTCTCGCAACGCTTGAACACCGCGAACTCGCCGTAGAGCGGAGCCAGCTCCGGCACCACGACGCTGTCGATGTCGTCGATGCTGCGCAGGAAGCGCAGGCAGCCATCGCTGGTGTCCGGCCATCGCGGGTTCAGGTAGATCAGCGCGGTGACCACCTTGGACTTGCTGTCGGTGTGGATGGTGCCGTGGCGCTTGTTGAGCAGGCGGCACAGCGTCACCAGGGTGGGGTACTGCTCGAGGTGGTCGACGCCCAGGCGCTCGCCGATGGCGCGGGCAAACGTCGGCGCGGTCATGTTGTCGATCAGCGCGTTGACGCTCGGGCCGCAGTCGGCCGGGTCGTAGGGAAAAAAGCCGGCGCTGGTGTAGCGGGGAAAGTCGCGATCCAGGTCATCGCGCACTTCGTCCGGCAGTTGACCGTGCGCCATCATGAACGGGAAAGGCTGGTGCTGCACCGTGGTATCCGGGCGATCGAGACGAGCGGGATCGAGCAGTACGGCGGCACTCATGGGGCATCGGCCTCGAACAAGACAAGTGGCTTAGTGTACGCCGCCAGCGAGGTGCGTAAGAGCCACAGAATTCACGGATTCACGTTCCCTGAGGTGGACAGAAACGGCCCCGCCGCTTATCATTTCTACCCGCCCGAATTTCTTTCCCCACCAAACTCCACAAGCCAGCGATAGTGCGGCTTGCGGACTTTGCTGTATCCAAAAGGCGGTTACCCCGATGCCTATTCCTGCCCTGCTGGCCCTCGAAGACGGCAGCGTCTTTCGCGGCCATGCCGTTGGTGCCACCGGCGAAACCGTCGGCGAGGTGGTTTTCAACACGGCCATGACCGGTTACCAGGAGATCCTCACCGATCCTTCCTATGCACGCCAGATCGTCACGCTGACCTATCCGCACATCGGCAACACCGGCGTCAACGCCGAAGACGCCGAATCCACCACCGTGCACGCGGCCGGGCTGATCGTGCGCGACCTGCCGCGCCGCGCCAGCAGCTGGCGCAGCACCGAGAGCCTGCCCGATTACCTGAAGCGCCACGGCACGGTCGCGATCGCCGGCATCGACACCCGCCGGCTGACCCGCATCCTGCGCGACAAGGGCGCGCTCGCCGGCTGCATCGTGGCCGGTGAGCAGGTCGACGCAGATGCTGCGCTAGCCAAGGCCCGCGCGTTTCCCGGCCTGAACGGCATGGACCTGGCCAAGGTGGTCAGCACCGCCGCGCCGTACGTGTGGAAGGAGGGCGTGTACGACCTCGACCGCACCGCGTTCAACCAGCCCGCAATGCGCTTCAAGGTGGTCGCCTACGACTTCGGCACCAAGCTCAACATCCTGCGCCTGCTCGCCGAGCAGGGCTGCGAGGTCACCGTGGTGCCGGCGCAGACGCCTGCCGCCGAGGTGCTCGCCATGCAACCCGATGGCGTGTTCCTGTCCAACGGCCCCGGCGATCCGGCGGCCTGCGACTACGCCATCGCGGCAACCGGCCAGTTCCTCGAGGCGAAGATCCCGCTGTTCGGCATCTGTCTCGGCCACCAGTTGATGGGCCTGGCGCTGGGCGGCAAGACGCTGAAGATGAAGTTCGGCCATCACGGCGCGAATCATCCGGTGAAGGATCTGGACGACGGCCGGGTGCTGATCACCAGCCAGAACCATGGCTTCGCGGTGGATCCGGCCACACTGCCGGCGAACGTGCGGGTCACCCACGTCTCGCTGTTCGACGGATCGCTGCAGGGCTTCGCGCTGACCGACCGACCCGCGTTCTGCTTCCAGGGCCATCCCGAAGCAAGCCCCGGCCCGCTCGACATGGGTTATCTGTTCAAACGTTTCGCCGCACTGATGCAGGAGGCCCGCACCCATGCCTAAGCGTACCGACATCAAGAGTGTCCTCATCATCGGCGCCGGCCCGATCGTGATCGGCCAGGCCTGCGAGTTCGACTACTCCGGCGCGCAGGCGTGCAAGGCGTTGAAGGAAGAGGGTTACCGGGTGATCCTGGTGAACTCCAACCCGGCCACCATCATGACCGACCCGGACACCGCCGACGCGGTGTACATCGAGCCGATCAACTGGCAGACGGTGGAGCGCATCATCGCCAAGGAGCGCCCTGACGCGGTGCTGCCGACCATGGGCGGCCAGACCGGGCTGAATTGCGCGCTGGACCTGGCCGATCACGGTGTGCTGGAGAAGTACCACGTCGAACTGATCGGCGCCCGGCGCGAAGCCATTCGCATGGCCGAGGACCGCGAGCTGTTCAAGCGGGCGATGACCGAGATTGGGCTGGAGAGCCCGAAGTCGGACGTGGCCAGGAATTTCGAGCACGCGGTGGAGATCCAGGCCAGGCTCGGCTTCCCGGTGATCATCCGGCCCAGCTTCACGCTGGGCGGCACCGGCGGCGGCATCGCCTACAACAAGGAGGAGTTCGAGGCCATCGTCAAGCGCGGCCTGGAGATGTCACCCACCCACGAAGTGCTGATCGACGAATCGGTACTGGGCTGGAAGGAGTACGAGATGGAAGTGGTCCGCGACACCGCGGACAACTGCATCATCATCTGCGCCATCGAGAATCTCGACCCGATGGGCGTGCACACCGGCGACTCGATCACCGTGGCGCCGGCGCAGACCCTCACCGACAAGGAATACCAGCGCCTGCGCGATGCCTCCATCGCGGTGCTGCGCAAGATCGGCGTGGACACCGGCGGCTCCAACGTCCAGTTCGGCGTCAACCCCGTCGACGGTCGCGTGGTGGTGATCGAGATGAACCCGCGCGTGTCGCGTTCGTCCGCGCTGGCGTCGAAGGCTACCGGCTTCCCGATCGCCAAGGTCGCCGCCAAGCTGGCGGTGGGCTACACGCTGGACGAGCTGAAGAACGACATCACCGGCGGTCGCACGCCGGCCTCGTTCGAGCCGTCGATCGACTACGTGGTCACCAAGATTCCACGTTTCGCCTTCGAGAAATTCCCGGCGGCCGACGCCCGCCTGACCACGCAGATGAAATCGGTCGGCGAAGTGATGGCGATCGGGCGCAGCTTCCACGAATCGCTGCAGAAGGCCTTGCGTGGGCTGGAGATCGGCAAGACCGGCCTCAACCCGACCGGCCTGGACCTGGGCACCGACGACGGGCTGGCCGTGCTCAAGCGGGAGTTGCGCGAGCCGCGGCCCGATCGCGTGTTCCACCTGGCCGACGCGTTCCGTGCCGGACTCTCGCTGGAAGAAGTGTTCGAGCTCAGCCGGATCGATCCGTGGTTCCTCGCTGCGTTTGAGGACATCGTGCAGACCGAGGCGGAAATCACCAGGCAGGGCATCACCGCGCTCGATGCGCCGCGGCTGCGCGAACTCAAGCGACTCGGTTTCGCCGACGCGCGCATTGCCGAGCTGATCGGCAGCGACGAAGCCGCCGTGCGCCACCTGCGGCAGACCCTGGGCGTGCGCCCGGTGTACAAGCGGGTGGACTCCTGCGCGGCCGAGTTCGCCACCAGCACCGCCTACATGTATTCGACCTACGAGGAAGAATGCGAGGCGGCACCGACCGGCCGCGACAAGATCATCGTGCTCGGCGGCGGCCCGAACCGGATCGGGCAGGGCATCGAGTTCGACTACTGCTGCGTGCACGCGTCGCTGGCGCTGCGCGAGGATGGTTACGAAACCATCATGGTCAACTGCAACCCGGAAACGGTGTCGACCGACTACGACACCTCCGACCGGCTTTACTTCGAACCGGTGACGCTGGAGGACGTGCTGGAAATCGTCCACGTGGAAAAGCCCAAGGGCGTGATCGTGCAGTACGGCGGGCAGACCCCGCTGAAGCTGGCGCGCGCGCTGGAGGCAGCCGGCGTGCCGATCATCGGCACCAGCCCCGATTCGATCGACCTGGCCGAGGACCGCGAGCGCTTCCAGCACATGATCGAGAAGATCGGTCTGAAGCAGCCGCCCAACCGCACCGCGCGCAACGCCGACGAGGCGCTGGCGCTGGCCCGCGAGATCGGTTACCCGCTGGTGGTGCGCCCGAGCTACGTGCTCGGCGGCCGCGCGATGGAAGTGGTGCACGACGACGCCGACCTGTCGCGCTACATCCGTGATGCGGTGAAGGTGTCGAACGATTCGCCGGTGCTGCTGGACCGCTTCCTCGACCATGCGGTCGAGGTCGACGTGGACGTGATTGCCGATGCCGAAGGCACCGTGCTGATCGGCGGCATCATGGAGCACATCGAGGAGGCTGGCGTGCACTCGGGCGATTCTTCGTGCTCGCTGCCGCCATATTCGCTGAGCGCGAAAATCCAGGACGAAATGCGCCGCCAGGTCAGCGCGATGGCGAAAGAGCTGAAGGTCATCGGCCTGATGAACACGCAGTTCGCGATCCAGGGCGACACTGTCTACATCCTGGAAGTGAATCCGCGTGCCTCGCGCACGGTGCCGTTCGTGTCCAAGGCCACCGGCGTGTCGCTGGCCAAGATCGCCGCCCGCGTGATGGCAGGCCGCTCGCTGGTCGCCCTGGGCGCGACGCGCGAGGTGATTCCCTCGTATTACTCGGTGAAAGAGGCGGTCTTCCCGTTCCTGAAGTTCCAGAATGTCGACCCGATCCTCGGCCCCGAGATGCGCTCGACCGGCGAGGTGATGGGCGTGGGGCGCAGCTTCGGCGCGGCCTTCGCGCGTGGCCACGAGGCGGCCGGGATCAAGACACCGGTGATCGGCAAGGCGTTCCTGTCGGTGCGTGACGCCGACAAGGACCGCCTGCTGCCGGTCGCCAGGGAAATCATCGCGCGCGGCTTCAGCGTGGTGGCCACCGCCGGTACCGCCAGCTACCTGACCGGGCACGGCGTGGCCTGCGAACGGGTCAACAAAGTGCTCGAAGGCCGTCCGCACATCGTCGACCTGATCAAGAACGGCGAGATCGTCTACATCGTCAACACCACCGAGGGCAAGCAGGCGATCGCCGATTCGTTCTCGATCCGGCGCGAGGCGCTGCAGCATCGCGTCACCTATTCCACCACGGTGGCCGGTGCCCGCGCGCTGGTGCATTCGCTGGATTTCCACGGCGACGGTGAGGTACACAGCCTGCAGGATCTGCACAAGGAGCTAAACGCATGAGTCGCGCCCCGATTACCAAGACCGGTTCCGAGCGCCTGCGCGCCGAGCTGGAGCGGCTGAAGTCGGTCGAACGCCCGCGTATCATCGCGGCGATCGCCGAAGCCCGCGCCCACGGCGACCTCAAGGAGAATGCGGAGTACCACGCCGCGCGTGAGCTGCAGAGCTTCACCGAGGGACGCATCGCGCAGCTGGAAGCGCTGCTGTCGACCGCCGAGGTCATTGACGTGGTGAGGCTGAGCGCCGGCAGCAAGGTGGTGTTCGGCGCCACGGTGGACCTGGAGGACGAGGACTCCGGCGCCACGGTGACCTACCAGATCGTCGGCGACCTGGAGGCGGACATCAAGCAGCGGCTGATCGCGGTGTCCTCGCCGATCGCCCGCGCGCTGATCGGCAAGAGCGCCGGCGACAGCTTCGAATTCACCGCCCCGAACGGCGTCAAGCACTACGAGATCATCGACGTCCGCTACGAATGATCTCCGGCCAGCACCGCCGCTGGCCGGAGATCACTCGCAAAAAAGGCCGCTTTCGCGGCCTTTTTTGTGACATCGTCAGGCTGGGCTCAGCGCTGGCGAGCCTTGAAACGGGGGTTGCTCTTGCAGATCACGAACACCTTGCCGCGACGACGCACAACCTTGCAGTCGCGATGCCGCGCCTTGGCGGACTTCAAAGAGTTAAGCACCTTCACGGCCAGCTCCTGACACTAGACTAAAAATGTAAGCGCGTAAGTATAGCGGGCGGCGTGGCTGCTCACAAGTCCGGCGTGAGGGCGGTTTGCGCCACCGTGGCCAGGAATTGCTGCAGGGCGGGGGAATGGTCGTCGGTCCTGGAAGCCACGGCCAGCAACAGATAGGCATCGGAATCTTCCAGCGGCACGTAGCAAACCCCGACCAGGCGCACGGCACGCATGCTGGCCGGCACCAGGGCCAGCCCCAAGCCGGCGGCCACCAGGGCCAGCAGGCCGGTGATCTGCTGGGCGTGCTGGGTGATCGTCGGCTGGAAGCCGGCCTGCGTCGCCAGTTTCACCAGCCGGTCATAGAGCGTGGCGGCAAGTTCGCGCGGTTGCGACACGAACGCGTCGCCGGCCACTTCGGCCAGGTGCAGGCGGCTGCGGCCAGCCAGCGGATGGCCCGCGGGCAGCGCAAGCAGCAGCGGTTCGCGGTCGATCACGCTGAAGCGCAGGTCGCGGGCGTACTGCGGCTGCACCGGCTCGTCGCGGACAAAGCCGACGTCGATCCTGCCGGCGAGCAGGGCTGCAAACTGCGGTTCGGTGTACATCTCGTTCAGTTGCAGGCGCACGTCGGGAGCGATCTGGCCAAAACGCAGCAAGGTCCGTGGCATGACCGGGTGGAACGAGACCGAAACGGTGTAGGCCAGCCGCAACTGGCCGGTGTAACCCGCGGCAGCGGCCACCGTCTGGTTGCGCGCCTCATCCACCTTGGCCAGGATCTGCCGGGCCTGTTCAAGGAACACCCGGCCGGGTTCGGTGAGCGCCACGCTGCGTTTGGTGCGTTCCAGCAGGCGCACGCCCAGATCCTGCTCCAGCGACTGGATCTGTTGCGATAGCGGAGGCTGGGAAAGGTGCAGTCTCAGCGCGGCGCGGGTGAAGCTCAGTTCTTCCGCGACAGCGACGAAGTAGCGTAATTGGCGAAGATCAAACATATAGTGATATGAAATAAATAACGTTCTAAATATATATTAGATACTTTATTCCGTCGATCATAAAATCACTTCCGTCCCGCCACTTCCCCTCCCCCCTAGTGGCGGCGGCCCTCGCCCCGCAGCGACGCTAAATACAACATCTGGTTCAACTCCCCCCCTGAACCCATGTTGATGCGTCTTCCCTGCGGGGCGCTTTCTTTTGCATGACCGGCACCGCTGCCCGATGGCAACGGTGCCGGCGTCTAGATTTCGCTGGCCACGCGGGTGCCCTGGGCGATGGCGCGCTTGGCGTCCAGCTCGGCGGCCACGTCGGCGCCACCGATCACGTGCACCTTCATGCCGATCGAGATCAGTTCGTCGGCGAGGCTGCGGTTCGGCTCCTGGCCGGCACAGACCACCACGTGCTCGACCGGCAGGACTTGCGGCTTGCCGTCGACGGTGATGTGCAGCCCCTGGTCGTCGAAACGCTCATAACCGACCTTGCCCAGCATGGTCACCCGCTTCGTCTTGAGTGTGGCGCGGTGTACCCAGCCGGTCGTCTTGTTGAGCCGCGCACCGGGACGCCCCTCGCTGCGCTGGAGCAACCAGACCTGACGTGCCGGTGCTTCCGGATGCGGCGGTTGCAGGCCGCCGCGCTGCCGCAGCTGCAGGTCCACGCCCCATTCGCGGGTCCAGCGAACCACGTCGGTGGTGGGGGATGGCGCGTGCTCGACCAGGAACTCGGCCACGTCGAAGCCGATGCCGCCAGCGCCGATGATCGCCACCCGGGCACCCACCGGATGGTGTCGGGCCAGCACATCGAGATAGCCCAGCACGCGCGGATCGTCGCTGCCGGGAAAGCTCACCCGACGCGGCGTGATGCCGGTGGCGATCACCACCTCGTCGTAGCCGCCGGCACGCAGCGAGGCAGCGTCCGCCGCCTGACCGAGCCGGACGCCGACGCCGACATCCTGCAGTCGGTGGCGGAAATAGCGCAGCGTCTCGTGGAATTCTTCCTTGCCCGGGATCTGCTTGGCGTAGTTGAATTGGCCGCCGATTTCGCCGGCCTGGTCGATCAGGGTCACCGCATGGCCGCGTTCGCCCAGGGTGGCAGCACAGGCCATGCCGGCCGGGCCCGCGCCGACCACGGCGATGCGCTTGCGCGCAGCACTGGCTTCGATCTTCAGCTCGGTCTCATAGCAGGCGCGCGGGTTGACCAGGCAGCTGGCGCGCTTGTTCTGGAACACATGGTCAAGGCAGGCCTGGTTGCAGGCGATGCAGGTGTTGATGCGCTCGCTGCGCCCGGCCTTCGCCTTGTTCGCCCAGGCCGGGTCGGCCAGCAGCGGGCGCGCCATCGAGACCATGTCAGCCTCACCCTCGGCGAGGATGCGTTCGGCCACGTCCGGCATGTTGATGCGGTTGGTGGCGACCAGCGGGATCGCCACCTCGCCCTTGAGCTTCTGCGTCACCCAGGCGAAGCCGGCGCGCGGCACGCTGGTGACGATGGTCGGCACGCGCGCCTCGTGCCAGCCGATGCCGGTGTTGATGATGCTGGCGCCGGCCGCCTCCACCGCCCTGGCCAGGCTGGCGACCTCCTCCCAGTCCTGGCCGCCTTCGACCAGGTCGAGCATCGACAGGCGGTAGATGATGATGAAATCGCGGCCCACCGCCTCGCGCGTACGGCGCACGATCTCGACCGGAAAACGCATGCGCCGCGCGGCGTCGCCGCCCCAGGCATCGTTGCGCTGGTTGGTGCGTGCGGCGATGAATTCGTTGATCAGATAGCCTTCCGAACCCATCACCTCGACGCCGTCGTAGCCGGCGTCCTGTGCCAGCCTCGCGCAGCGCACGAAATCGCCGATGGTGCGCTCCACCCCGCGGGTGCTGAGCGCCCGCGGCGTGAACGGGGTGATCGGCGACTTGATTCTCGATGGCGCCACCGACAGCGGGTGATAGCCATAGCGGCCGGCATGCAGGATCTGCAGGCAGATACGCCCGCCTTCGGCGTGCACGGCACGGGTCAGCTTGCGATGCCGCGGCTTGTGCCAGGGCAGGGTGAGGCGGCCGCCGAATGGCTTCAGCCAGCCCTCGATGCTCGGTGAGATGCCACCGGTGACCATCAGCCCGACGCCGCCGCGGGCACGTTCGGCGAAATACGCGGCCAGCTTGTCGTAGTCGCGGGCTTTGTCCTCCAACCCGGTGTGCATCGAGCCCATCAGGATGCGGTTGGGCAGGGTGATGTGACCCAGGTCGAGCGGAGCGAACAGCTTCGGGTAATTCATGCGACCCCCTGAAATTCAAACGGCCGTATGAATGTGCCGGGATTCGGCGTTTGAAAGCAAGCGCCGCGTGTGCAAGCCGCCGCAGGCCTCAGGCCAGCAGTTGGTAGACCAGCGCGATGTAGCGCCGCATGGCCTCTTCCTCGGGAACCCCGTTCAGCTGCGCCCAGGCTTCATGCTTGGCGGTGCCGACGAAATCGAAGAAACCGGGCTGCGCCCGCTTGAGATCGCCCTCCGAGCCCTGCTTGTAGAGCGCATAGAGCTTCAGCAAGGTGTCGTTGTCCGGGCGCCTGGCCAATCGCCGAATGTCTCTGGCAGCCTGCTCGAACTCGCGGCGAAGGTCGGTCATAAGGCGGTGCGGGCAGGGCTGGCGGACAGGGGAGACCGGCTAGATAGCACGCGTTCCCAATAGGGTCAACGCGTTAAACTGCCGCTTCTCCAGCCAGCCCAGGACTCCGCCATGAGCCATGCTCCCGCCGTTCCCGTACTCACCATTGACGGGCCGTCGGGATCGGGCAAGGGCACCGTCAGCGCGCTGGTGGCCGAGCGGCTGGGCTGGCGGCTGCTGGACTCCGGGGCGCTGTACCGCGCGGTGGGCTACGCCGCCGGCGCGGAAGGGCTGGACCTGTCGGACGTGGAGGCGGTGACCCGCTGCGCGCAGGGCACGAAGATCCAGTTCCGCGCCGCCAGCGGCGGCGAGACCCGGGTGATCGTCAACGGCCACGACGCCACCGACGAGCTGCGCACCGAAACCGCCGGAGCGGCGGCCTCGGCGATCGCCTCGATGTCGTCGGTGCGCGAGGCCTTGGTGGCGCTGCAACTGGGTTTCCGCAGGGCGCCTGGGCTGGTCGCCGATGGGCGCGACATGGGCACGGTGATCTTCCCGGATGCCGCGCACAAGGTTTTCCTCACCGCGAGCGCCGCCGAACGGGCGAAAAGGCGCTATAAGCAGTTGAAGGAAAAGGGACTCAACGTTACACTTGGCGGCCTTCAGCGAGAAATTGAGGCGCGTGACAGCCGCGATGCATCACGTGCGGTTGCGCCGCTCAAGCCTGCCGAAGATGCCGTGCTGGTGGATACCACCGGCATGGGTATCGACGAGGTCGTCGCGAAAGTACTTGCCGTCGTGCAGTCCTGAGCGGATTGCGCGGCGGCTTCTGTGCCCCTGCCGTGGCAGGGGGTTTTGGCCCATGGTGTCGACGGTCGGTTCTGCGGAACCACCCGAAAACACCCACAACCGGTGGACCGGAAAGTCCGTGCGCAACACTCAACCAGGCGCAACGGGCGACGGTCTTTTCCCACTATGGAATCAACATGACTGAAAGTTTTGCCGAACTGTTTGAACAGAGCCAGCAGGCCATTTCCAAGCTGAAGCCCGGTGCCATCGTCACCGGCATCGTGGTGGAAATCCGCAACGACGTCGTCGTGATCAATGCCGGCCTGAAGAGCGAAGGCATCGTCCCGATCGAGCAGTTCAAGAGCGAGAGCGGCGTGCTGGAAGTGCAGGTGGGCGACGAGGTGAAGGTAGCCCTCGAAGCCCTGGAAGACGGTTTCGGCGAGACCAAGCTGTCGCGCGAGAAAGCCAAGCGCTCGATGGTGTGGGACGACTTGGAGCAGGCGTTCGACAAGGAAGAGACCATCGTCGGCATGATCTCCGGCAAGGTCAAGGGTGGTTTCACCGTCGACATCAAGGACGTCCGCGCGTTCCTGCCGGGCTCGCTGGTCGACGTGCGCCCGGTGCGCGACCCGGTCTACCTCGAGGGCAAGGAACTCGAGTTCAAGATCATCAAGCTGGACCGCAAGCGCAACAACGTGGTGGTCAGCCGCCGCGCCGTCGTCGAGACCGAGTTCTCCGAGGAGCGCGAGAAGCTGCTGGAGCGCCTGACCGAGGGCGCCGTGGTCAAGGGCACGGTCAAGAACCTCACTGACTACGGCGCGTTCGTGGACCTGGGCGGCATCGACGGCCTGCTGCACATCACTGACATGGCGTGGAAGCGCGTGCGTCATCCGTCCGAAGTGGTCAACGTCGGCGACGAGCTGGACGTGCGCGTGCTGAAGTACGACAAGGAGCGCAACCGCGTCTCGCTGGGCCTGAAGCAGCTGGGCGACGACCCGTGGGTCGCCATCGCCCGTCGCTACCCGGTCGGCAGCCGCCTGTTCGGCAAGGTCTCCAACGTCACCGATTACGGCTGCTTCGTCGAGATCGAGCCGGGCGTGGAAGGCCTGGTGCACGTGTCCGAGATGGACTGGACCAACAAGAACGTCAACCCGGCCAAGGTGGTGCAGGTCGGCGACGAGACCGAAGTGATGGTGCTGGACGTGGATGAAGAGCGTCGCCGCATCTCGCTGGGCATCAAGCAGACGCGCTCCAACCCGTGGGAAGCGTTCGCCGCCATGCACAAGAAGGGCGACAAGGTCTCCGGCCAGATCAAGTCGATCACCGACTTCGGCGTGTTCATCGGCCTGGACGGCGGCATCGACGGCCTGGTGCACCTGTCCGACATCTCCTGGCAGATGTCCGGCGAAGACCTCGTGCGCAACTTCAAGAAGGGCGACGAGATCGAGGCCGTGGTGCTGGCGGTGGATCCGGAGCGCGAGCGCATCAGCCTCGGCATCAAGCAGATGGAGCAGGATCCGTTCGGCCAGTTCATGGCGGCGAATCCGCGCGGCAGCATCGTTACCGGCACCGTCAAGGAAGTCGACGCGAAGGGCGCCGTGATCGACCTGGGCGAAGGCGTGGAGGGTTACCTGCGCGCCAACGACATCGCCAAGGAACGCATCGACGACGCCACCCAGCACCTGAAGGTGGGCGACAAGGTCGAGGCCAAGTTCACCGGCATGGATCGCAAGGGTCGCCAGCTGGCGCTCTCGATCCGCGCCAAGGACGAGGAAGATGCACCCGACACGTCGGTGGATTATTCGTCCGCGGCCAGCGGTACGACCAAGCTTGGTGCGCTGCTCAAGGAGCAGTTCAACAAGGCCGACTGAGCGCCTGCAGCAGCCTGATACGGGGCGGCGGCTCATCGCCGTCGCCCCGTTGTTTCATGTCACGGACATTGGGGCCCCATGACTAAATCCGAATTGATCGAGGCGCTCGCCAGGCGCCAGACCCATCTTGCGTTCGCGGACGTCGAGATGGCCGTCAAGAGCGTCATCGAGCAGATGAGCCATGCCCTCGCTCACGGCGAACGCATCGAGGTGCGCGGCTTCGGCAGCTTTGCGCTGCATTACCGGCCGCCGCGCATGGGGCGCAACCCCAAGACGGGCGAGGCCGTGGCGCTGCCCGGCAAGCACGTTCCGCATTTCAAGCCGGGCAAGGAATTGCGCGAGCGCGTCAACCAGGATCTGGAGCAGAAAACCGCCTGATATCCTGGCCGCCACACCGGAAAACCAATCGAAGGCAGGCGACGCAAGTTGGTCCTGCCTTTTTGTTGCCTGCCGCCAGGCGACCGCTGGCCCGCGATGAAGCGCTGCCGCACGAGGCGGCCGGTGCTGCCTGTGCCTGTCACGACCAATCGGGTAAAGTCTTGGCCATGCGACTGCTCGCCATCATCGTTCTCGTGATCTTCGTTGCCGCCGGCGTCGTGCTGGGTGCGCTCAATGCCGACCTGGTCGGTTACGACTTCGCGTTTGTCCGGATGCAGTTGCCCAAGGGTGCCGCCCTGCTGGGGGCGCTGGTGATCGGCTGGCTGCTGGGCGGGCTCACCGCCTGGCTCGGTGCAAGCATGCGCCAACGCCGCCGGCAACCCCGCGCGGACAAGCAGTCGCCGGCCAAACCATGAATCTCCTGTATGTACTGGTTCCGCTGGTGCCGGCTGCCTTCGTGCTGGGCTGGTGGGCTTCCCGTCAGGCTGATGCGCGCCGTTCCGGTGCCGAGGTCAGCGAACTGTCCTCGGACTATTTCCGCGGCCTGAACTACCTGCTCAACGAAGAGCAGGACAAGGCGATCGAGGTCTTCCTCAAGCTGGCCGAGTACAACCGCGACACGGTCGAGACGCACCTGGCGCTGGGCAACCTGTTCCGCCGCCGCGGCGAAGTGGACCGCGCGATCCGGCTGCACCAGCACCTGGTTTCACGGCCGGGTCTGACCGATGCGATGAAGACGGTGGCCTTGCTGGAGCTGGGCGAGGATTACATGCGTGCCGGCCTGCTGGATCGTGCCGAGGCGCTGTTCTCCGACCTGGTGGCGATGGATGCACACGCGCCGTCGGCGCTGCGCCACCTGATCGCGATCTACCAGCACGAGCGTGACTGGCACAAGGCGATCGAGCACGCGCGGCGGCTGGAAGTGATGACCGGTGAGGACGAGGCGCCGATGATCGCCCAGTTCTACTGCGAGCTGGCCGACCGCTCGCGCCAGCACGGCGCCCGCGCCGAGGCGCGCGACTACCTGCGCCAGGCGTTCGAGTGCCAGCCCGGCTGCGTGCGCGCCTTCATGCTGACCGGCCGCCTGCTGTCCGAGGACGGCCAGCACGCCGAGGCGGTCGCTGCCTACGAGGCAGCGATCAAGGCTGATATCGCCTTCACCCCGGATATCCTGCCGCCGCTGCTCAACAGCTACGCCCGTTCGCAGCAGATGGAACGCGCGGAACATTTCCTGCACGACATGCTCGGGCGCTACCACGGCGTGTCGCCGGTGCTGGCGCTGACCCACCTGTACCGCCAGCGCGATGGCGAGCGGGCGGCGATCGACTTCCTGACCGCACAATTGCGCAAGCGGCCATCGGTGCGTGGACTGATGGCCCTGATCGACGCCACCATGGACAAGATCGAAGGCGAGGCGCGCGAGAATTTTCTGATCCTGCGCGATCTCACCCGCAAGCTGCTGGAAGGCCAGGCGATGTACCGCTGCAGCCGCTGCGGTTTCGGTGCCAAGGCGCATCATTGGCAATGCCCCAGTTGCAAGAGCTGGAGCACGATCCGGCCGATCCACGGCGTCGCCAGTGAGTGAAATGAGCCGAGTGAAGTGAGCCCATTGCAGTGAGCCCATTGAAGTGAGCATGTACACGACCATCGGATGGTTGCTGGCCAGCTTGTCGATCACCCTGCTGCTGGTGCGCGGCGCGATCGGCTACGCGCAGCGGCGCGGCATGCTGGACCAGCCCGGGCCACGCCGCTCGCATCGCCTGCCCACCCCGCGCGGCGGTGGCATCGGCATCGTCGTGGCCATGCTGGTGTGTCTGCCGGGCGTGCTGCGGCATCCGCCGGCGGCGTGGCCGGCAAGCGTGATCGCCAGCCTGCTCGCCGCGCTGGTGCTGGTGGCGCTGGCTGGCTGGTGGGACGACCACCGCTCGCTGCCGATCCTGCCGCGACTGGGCGTCCAATTGCTGGCGGTGGGCCTGTTTTCGCTGGGCCTGCTGACTACCGGCTTGTCGGGATGGTGGATGCCGCTGCTGCTGATCGCCGGCGCCTGGAGCATCAACCTGCACAACTTCATGGACGGCATCGATGGCCTGCTGGCGCAGCAGGCGATCTTCGTGGGCGCCGGCCTGGCCGGGCTGGCTGTCGCAGCGGGGCAATCTGCGCTGGCGGCGGCGGTCTTTGCGGCATCGGCGCTGGGCTTCTGGTGCTTCAACCGGCCGCCGGCGCGGATCTTCATGGGCGACGTCGGCAGCGGCAGCGTGGGCCTGCTGATCTTCGCCTTCAGTGCCATGCTGTGGCGCGTCGATCCCTCGTGGTTGTGGCCGGCGCTGATCCTGTCATCCGCCTTCGTGGCGGATGCCAGCCTGACCCTGCTGACCCGCATGTGGCGCGGGCGGCGCTGGTACACTGCCCATCGCGAACACCTCTACCAGTGGCTGGTGCGACGCGGGGGAACTCACGCACGCTCGGACATGATCTATATGGGCTGGAACCTGCTGGTCGCGGCACCTTCGGCCTGGTTGGCCTGGAGTCATCTGTACATGGCGCTGCCGATTACCATGGCTGTCTATCTTGCAGCGGCAGTCGCCTGGCTGGCGCTGAAACGTCGCTGCCTGCGACGCCATCTGCCCAAGGTAACCCATGTCGCTGCGTAGGCTTGTCGGCTTCATCCATCCGCGTATCGCTGTCGTGCTGCACGACCTGGCCATGGCCGCGCTCGCCTGGTGGATCGCCAAGCTGCTGCGGTATGCGCTGAAACCCGACGAGATCTTCAGTTTCCGGCTGTTCGAGTTTCCGATCGTGCTGCTGGTGCAGGGGTTGATCTTCCGCTGGACCGGGCTGTACCGCAGCGTCTGGCGTTTCGCCAGCCTGCCGGATTTGTGGAACATTGCGCGCGCCGTGGTCGTCGGCTCGCTGTTCATCGGCGTGTCGCTGTTCCTCTACAACCGGCTGGAAGGGGTTCCGCGCTCGGTGCTGGTGCTCTACCCGTTGCTGCTTGCCGCGCTGCTGGGGGTACCGCGCCTGGCCTATCGCTACTGGAAGGACAGCCGCAACGACCTGCTGCAGAACCAGGTCGCCAAGCGCGTGCTGATCGTCGGCGCCGACCGGGCCGGCGAAGTACTCTCGCGCGACCTGCAGCGCGACAACCGCTACGGCGTGGTCGGTTTCGTCGACGACAACCCCAGCCTGCGCGGCGCCAGTATCAACGGTCACCCGGTGCTCGGGCGGTTCGACCAGCTGCCCGAGGTCGCCCGCGAAGTGGCGGTCGACATGCTGCTGATCGCGCTGCCCGGCGCCTCGACCGCCGAGATGCGGCGGGTGGTCTCGCTGTGCGACGCCACCGACCTGCCGTACCGGACGGTGCCGCGGCTGGAAGACGTGGTGGCCGGCCGCGCCCAGTTCAACCAGATCAAGGAAGTGGCGATCGAGGACCTGCTCGGCCGCGACACGGTGGAACTGGACTGGACCGCGATTCGCGAAACCCTGAGCGGGCGCCGCGTGCTGGTCACCGGCGGCGGCGGCTCGATCGGCTCGGAGCTGTGCCGCCAGGTGGCCCGGCTGGGCGCACAGTCGCTCACCGTGGTCGAACAGAGCGAGTACAACCTGTACCGGATCAGCCAGGAGCTGCGCGCGGATTTCCCCGAGCTGATCTTCGACGGCATCCTGGCCAACTGCGGCGACGAGGCCGCCATGCGCAAGGCCTTCGCGGACTTCCGGCCGCAGGTGGTGTTCCATGCCGCCGCCTACAAGCATGTGCCGCTGCTGCAGGACCAGTTGCGCACGGCGTTCCGCAACAATGCACTGGGCACGCGCACGGTGGCCGATGCGGCCTGCGCGGTCGGCGTGGAATGCTTCGTGCTGATCTCCACCGACAAGGCGGTCAACCCGACCAGCGTGATGGGCGCGTGCAAGCGCGTCGCGGAGATCTATTGCCAGAATCTCGATGCGCACACCGCCACGCGCTTCATGACGGTGCGTTTCGGCAACGTGCTGGATTCGGCCGGTTCGGTGGTGCCGCTGTTCCGGCGGCAGATCCGCGAGGGCGGCCCGGTTACCGTGACGCACCCGGAGATCTCGCGCTACTTCATGACCATTCCCGAGGCCTGCCAGCTGATCCTGCAGACCGCGAGCATCGGCAAGGGCGGCGAGATCTTCGCGCTGGACATGGGTGAGCCGGTGAAGATCCGCGATCTGGCCGAGCAGATGATCCGCCTCGCCGGCAAGAAGCCGGGCAGCGAGATACCGATCGTGTACACCGGCCTGCGTGCGGGCGAGAAGCTGTTCGAGGAACTGTTCCATCCGCTGGAGAACTACAGCGCCACCGCGCACGCCAAGATCTTCCTGGCGCAGCATCGCGAAGTGTCGTGGGAGTTGCTGCAGGCCATGCTGTGCAAGGCCGCCGAGGCGGCCGATGTTTTCAATGAGGAAGAACTTCGCCGCTGCGTATCCAGCCTGCTGCCTTCGTTCCGCTGGAGCGAAACGGTGCATCCGGACAACGTGGTGTCGATCCGCCGCGCCAACCCGGAGATCAATGAGTGAGCAAGCCCCTGCGCAAAGTGGTGTTTCCCGTGGCCGGACTCGGCACGCGCTTCCTGCCGGCGACCAAGGTGGTCGCCAAGGAAATGCTGCCGGTGCTCGACAAGCCGCTGATCCAGTATGCCGTCGACGAGGCGGTGGATGCAGGTGCCGACACCCTGGTCTTCGTCACCAACCGCTACAAGCATGCGATCGCCGACTACTTCGACAAGGCCTACGAGCTGGAGTCGAAACTGCAAGAGAAGGGCAAGGCCGAGCTGCTGGCACTGGTGCAGGGCACCTTGCCGCGGCACGTGCGGGCGATCTTCGTGACCCAGCCCGAGGCGCTCGGCCTGGGCCATGCCGTGCTGTGCGCCAAGCCCGTGGTCGGCGACGAGCCGTTCGGCGTGATCCTGCCGGACGACCTGATCTGGAACGGTGCCGGCAAGGGCGCGCTGCGGCAGATGGCGGAGCTCGCCGATGCGCAGCAGGCCGGGGTGATCGCGGTGGAGGAAGTGCCGCGCGACCAGACCGACAAGTACGGCATCGTCGATGCCGTGCCGGTCGACGAGCGCAGCGCGCAGATCCGCCACATGGTGGAGAAGCCCAAGCCGGCCGACGCACCGTCGAATCTGGCCGTGGTTGGCCGCTACGTGCTGCCGGGCCGCATCTTCCAGCTGCTGGAGCAGACCACGCCCGGCGCCGGCGGCGAGATCCAGCTCACCGACGCCATCGATGCGTTGCTGAAGGAGCAAGGCAAGGTACTGGCCTACCGCTTCGAAGGCACCCGCTTCGACTGCGGCAACAAGGCCGGGCTGGTGCGCGCCACCATGCACATGGCGATGCAGGATCCGAAGCTTGCGCCCACCGTGCGAGAGTTCCTTGGCCAGCTTTGAACCACGGCGGCCACAACGCGCGGCCATGAAGGCCGTGCCCACTACGTCACGGACACCGGCGTCGCTCATCGCTGCAGCATGAAGTCCCCCTCGGCCACGTCCTACTATCGCGCCACCGCCACGCCGTATCCGGCCTGGCAACCGCTCCAGGGCAGCACGCAGGCGCGCGTTGCGGTGATCGGCGGCGGCTTCGCCGGCCTGAACACTGCGCTGGGGCTGGCCGAGCGTGGCGTGCGCGAGGTGGTGCTGCTGGAGCACGAGCAGGTCGGCTTCGGCGCCTCCGGCCGCAACGGCGGCTTCGTCTTCGCCGGCTATTCGCTGGGCGAGCAAACGCTGCTCGACCAGTTGGGCGAGGCGCGCGCGCAGGCGCTGTTCAAACTCACCACCGAGGCGGTCGGGCGCATCCGCCAGCGCGTCGCCGATCATTCGATCGCCTGCGACATGGTCGACGAAGGGGTGATCTGGGCCAACTGGTTCCGCGATCCGGCCGTGTTGCGCCAGCGCCAGCAGTTGCTGGGCGACCATTACGGCGTACATTGGCAGTGGCTGCCCGAAACCGAATTGCGCGCGCGCATCCGCAGCGAGCGTTACCACGACGGCCTGTACGAGCGCGATGCGCTGCACCTGCACCCGCTCAACTACGCGATCGGCCTGGCCGCCGCGGCAGCCGGGAAGGGCGTGCGCATCCATGAGTACAGCGGTGTGCGCAGCCTCGTGCGCGAGGGCATGCGGTGGCGCCTGCGCACGGCGCAAGGCGACCTGCTGGCCGACCAGGTAGTGCTGGCCTGCGGCGGCTACCTGGCCGGCCTGCAGAAAACGATCGACCGCGCGATCCTGCCGATCGCCACCTACGTGATGGTGACCGAGCCGCTCGGCGTGCGGCTGGACGACTGCCTGCACACCCACGCGGCGATCTACGACAGCCGCTTCGCCTTCGACTACTACCGCGCGCTGCCGGATACCCGCCTGCTGTGGGGCGGGCGCATCTCGGTGCTCAACCGCTCGCCGCGCGGAGTGCAGCGGTTGCTGATGAAAGACCTGCTGCGGGTGTTCCCGCAACTGGATGGCGTGCGAGTCGACCACGCCTGGTCGGGCCTGATGAGCTACGCGCGGCACCAGATGCCGCAGATCGGCGGCGACGGCCGCGGCCTGTGGTGGGCGCAGGCCTTCGGCGGGCACGGGCTGGCGCCGACCTGTGTCGCCGGCGAACTGCTGGCGGCGGCGATCGCCGAAGGCGACGACCGCTGGCAACAGTTCGCCGACTACGGCCTGGGCAGCACCCATCGCCCGTTCGGTTATCTTGCGGCACAGGCCAGTTACTGGTGGCAGCAGAGCCGCGATTGTCTGAAGACGAGGCTGGAAGGATGAGCGAAGTGAATCACCCCGAGATCAGCTGGGCCGATTTCGAGCAGGTGCTGATCGTCGCCGGTACGGTGACGAAGGTGGATCCGTTTCCCGCGGCGCGCAAGCCGGCGTGGAAGGTCTGGGTGGATTTCGGCCCCTACGGCGAGAAGAAGACCAGCGCGCAAATTGCCGCGCTGTACCAAGCCGAGGATCTGCTGGGGCGGCAGGTCGTGGGGGTGATCAACTTCCCCGAAAAGCAGATCGGCCCGTTCCGCTCGCAGTTCCTGCTGACCGGCTTTCCCACCGACGCGGGCGTGGTGCTCACCGCGATCGAACGCCCGGTACCGAACGGCACCCGGCTGGCCTGAGCCGATCACGGCACGTTGCCCGCAATTTGCCTGCAACGTGCCAGCACCTGTTCGCCATCGCCAGCCACCATGACGGTCCCGTCCGGTCATGGAGCTCGCGCATGAACCGCATCATCCGCACGCTGTGGATCGGCGCTGGCCTTTCTCTGGCCAGCCTGGCGCAGGCGCAGCAGGCGAGCTGGAGCCAGCCGCAGCAGCCGTTCCACATCTACGGCAACAGCTGGTACGTGGGCACGCAAGGGCTGAGCGCGATCCTGATCACCTCGCCGCAGGGCCACGTGCTGATCGACGGCACGCTGGAAGGCAACGCGGCGCAGATCGAGGCGAACATCCGCGCGCTCGGTTTCCGTCTGCGCGACGTCAGGCTGATCCTCAACTCGCACGCCCATTCCGACCACGCCGGGGCCATCGCCCGGCTGGCGCGCGACAGCGGCGCCACGGTGGCGGCCAGCGCGGCCGGTGCGAAGGCGCTACGCCTAGGCGGCGGCGACCCGGACGATCCCCAGTACGGCATGGCGCCGCGCTACCCGGCGGTCACGCCGGTCAAGGTGGTGGCCGACGGTGCAGCGGCGCAGGCAGGCTCGATCGCCGTCACGGCGCATTACACGCCCGGCCACACCACGGGCAGCACCTCGTGGACCTGGCGCTCGTGCGAAGCGGGGCGCTGCCTGTCGCTGGCCTATGTCGACAGCCTCACTGCACTCAGCCGCGAGAGCTTCCGCTACAGCGACGAGCTCGCCCGGGTCGCGGCTTTCCGCCAGTCCTTCGCGACCGTCGCCGGTCTGCCTTGCGACATCCTGATCACCCCGCATCCGGAGGCCAGCGGCTTCATGCAGAAGGTTGCCGCACGCGATCGCAAGCGTTCGTCCGCCGCCTTGATCGATACCGGCGCCTGCCGCAGCTACGCCGCGGCGGCGGAGCCACGTTTCGAGGAACGACTGACGAAGGAGCGGCAAGAAGCACGCACAACAGGCAAGTGAGCCGCTGCCGATCAGCGGTCCAGCCATACCTCCAGCCCCTGTGCGTTCAGCTCGATGTCCATGCCCAGCAGCTGACGCAGCGCGTCGCGGCCCTGCTGCCAGCCATGGGCTTCGGCGCGGGCGGCGTAGAGCTCGGTGAGCGATTCCATCAGCGCAGCGTGCCGGTCGGGCCGGCCGTGCGCGGCGCGGGCCAGCGCGACCATCGCGTCGATCTGCACGTGCAGATCGGCCGCCAGCCGTTCGACGCCCTCCACCTGGCCATAGTGGGTGAGGTACATCGCCTCGGGCTTCAGCGCGAGCAAGCGCTCGATCGACGCATGCAGCGCGGGCGGATCGAACTGCACCGGCGATGTGGTGGGCAGGATGAACGGGCCGTTCTTGGTATCGAAATCGTGGTAGGAGAGGCCGAATACGTCGCCAGTGAAGCACACGGCGGCGCGCTCGTCGTATACGGTGAGGTGGTGCTTCGCGTGGCCGGGGGTGTCAAGGCAGCGCAGCGGACGACCGGCCAGATCCACCACGTGTCCGTCCGGCACCGCGGTCACCCGCTCGGCCGGGATCGGGCGCAGCCGCCCGTAGGTCTGCTCCATCACCGACTCGCCGTACACCGCGCTGGCGCCGGCCCACAGCGCCGACGGATCGATCATGTGACGGGCGCCGCGCGGGTGCACCACCAGCTGCGCGTTCGGCAGCCTTGCGATCAGCTCGCCGGCGCCGCCGGCGTGGTCCAGGTGCACGTGGGTGAGGATCAGCCAGTCCACCGCGGCGGCGGAAATCCCGGCTTCGTCGAGCGCCGCCAGCATGCGCGGCACAGCGAAGTTCGTGCCGCAGTCGATGAAGGCGCCGCGGTCGTGCTCGACCACCAGGTAGGCCGCATCGAACTGCGGACGCACGAAGCCGGTGTCGATGGTGTGGATGCCGTGGATGCCGTGGATGCCGTGGGTGTGTGCCATGCCTGCCTCGTGAACCGGACGATCCGTCGAGGGTAGCAAGCCGCCGCAGCGCAGGCACCCGGACCATGGTCGAGTTCCGGCCATCCGGGACCAGCTTGTTCCTGCGCCTGCATCACCTGCAGGTCATTGCACCGGGCCTGCTGGCCATCGGGCTGAGCGTGCTGGGTTTCCTCTGCCTGGGCGTGGCCGGCTGGCTGGGCGGCAAGCTGGTGTACGGGCACCGGCTGGGCGTCAGCCCACCGTCTGCCTGAGCTTCGGCGGGCGTGGCACGCACCACAGGTACCAGGCCGCAGCGGTGCGGTGCGGGCTCCAGTTCGCACCGATCGCCGCCAGCGCCTTCGGCGCGGGCGCCGTGTCCAGCGACTTCAGCAGGCGATAGCCCTCGCGTACGCCGAAGTCGTCCGCTGGCAGGATGTCCGGGCGGTCCAGGCTGTAGATCAGGAACATCTCCACCGTCCAGCGGCCGATGCCTTTCAACACGCAGAGCCGGGCGACCAGTTCCTCGTCCGGCAGCACCAATGCCGTGGCCAGATCGGGAACGACGCCGTCGACCGTGGCCGCGGCAATGCCGCGGATCGTCTCGATCTTGCGCGCCGAAAAGCCGCAGCGGCGCAGGCTGTCGACATCGGCCTCCAGCAATTGCGCCGGTGACGGAAACGCCTGCCTGCGGATGCAGCGCCAGCAGCCGCGCCAGGATCGCGTCGCCGGCCCGCACGTGCAGTTGCTGGTAGGCCACCGCGCGTACCAGCGCCTCGTACGGCGCGCGCGCCGGTTTTGCCTGGTGGCTGCACGGGCCGACCTGCGCGATCAGGCTTGCCCAGTCGGCGTCGAGCGCGGCCAGGAACGTGGCGGCGTCAGCCGGCACGGCGAAAACTCAGGTTGATGCGGCGCTCGCCCAGCGCGGCGTGATGGTTCGTCTTCAGCGGCAGCACGCCATGGAAGCGCAATCGCGCCGCGCCGCCCCACACCACCACGTCGCCATGCGCCAGCGGCACGCGCTGCACGGGGTCGGTGCGCCGCAGGCCGCCGAACAGGAACACCGCCGGTATGCCCAGCGACGCCGACACGATCGGCGGCCCGAGATCGCGTTCGTCGCGGTCCTGGTGCAGGCTGAGCCGGGTGCCGGGTTCGTAGCGATTGAGCAGGCAGGCATCCGGCACGAAGCCGGGAAAGCCGGCGCGTGCGGCGGCGGCCACCGCCAGCCGCATGAATGCCGGCGGCAGCGGCGGCCATGGCTCGCCGCGGTCCGGATCGCGTGGAGCGTAGCGGTAGCCGCGGCGATCGCTGGTCCAGCCCAGCGGCCCGGCATTGGTCATCGCCACCGACATGCGCAGGCCGCCGGGCGTGAGCTGATGGCGGAACGGGGCCTGCGCCGCGATCGCCGTCACCGCCTGCAGCAACGCCGATTCCTCCGCCAGGGCGAAGCCGCGCAGCACCACCGCGCCGTCGCACAGCCGCTCGTCCCGACGGACGGGATGGTGGTTGGCGCCGAACAGGTCGGTGGTGATCATGCGGCGTCGTGGAAGATGATGCCGAGCGTATGGCGGCGACCACTGCGCACGCGACTGATGCCGTGGCGCAGGTTCACCCGGTAGCTGCCGCGCGTGCCCTGCACCGGGCGCTGGTGCACCGCGAACAGCACCGCGTCGCCCTGGCGCAGCGGCACCACGTCGACGCGCGACTGCATGCGCGGGCGCTGCTCGGTCAGCACGAATTCGCCGCCGCTGAAATCGCGTCCCGGCTCGGACAGCAGGACCGCCAGCTGCAGCGGAAACACCTGCTCACCGTACAGGTCCTGGTGCAGGCAGTTGTAATCACCGGCGCCGTACTGCAGCAGCAGCGGGGTGGGACGTTGCTGGCCGGCGGCATGGCAACGGGCGATGAACTCGGCATGCGTGGCCGGGTAGCGTGTGGCCAACCCCATTGCCGCGTTCCAGCGGTTGGCGATGGGCGCCAGCGGCGGATAGATCCCGTCGCGCAGCGCGACCACCCGTTCGGGCAGGGGGTACTCGAAATAGCGGTACTCGCCACGGCCGAAACCGTGCTGGCCCATCACCACACGGCTGCGGAAACGTTCGTCGTCCGCATACATGCCGGCCAATGCCAGGCACTCTTGCGGCGACAGCAGGGCTTTCAGCATCGCGCCGCCGTGCGTATCGAGCTCATCGGCGATGCCGGCCCAGTCGTACCCGTGCAGCCGCGCCCCGGTGCCGGCGGACGCTTGCAGCTGCGCATTCATGCCTGCGCCTCGCGCTCCAGCAGGGCGCGTTTGCGCGGCACGCCCCAGCGATAGCCGGACAGGCCGCCGTCGTTGCGCACCACGCGGTGGCACGGGATCGCCACCGCCAGCAGGTTGCTGGCGCACGCCTGGGCCACCGCGCGCGCTGCCGTGGGTGCGCCGATGCGCCGCGCGATTTCGCCGTAGCTGGCGGTGCTTCCCGCTGGAATCTCGCGCAGCGCTTGCCATACGCGCTGCTGGAATGCGGTACCGCGCACATCCAGCGGCAGGTCCAGGCCGATCGCGGGCGCCTCGATGAAGCCGACCACCTGCGCCACCAGGCGTTCGTAATCGCGGTCGCCGCCGATCAGCCGGGCCTTGGCGAAGCGATCCTGCAGCTCGCGCGCGAGCGCGTCCGGGTCGTCACCGAGCAGGATCGCGCACACGCCGCGTTCGCTCTGCGCCACCAGGATCGCGCCCAGCGAACAGGCGCCGATGGCGAAACGGATCTCGCTGTCGACGCCGCCGGCGCGATAGCTGGAAGGTGTCATGCCCAGTACCTGGTCGGCAGTTTCGTAGAAGCGGCTGCTGGCGTTGTAGCCGGCATCGAAGATCGCCGCGGTCACGCTGTGGCTGTGCTCCAGGCCATTGCGCACGCGGCGGTTGCGATGCGCCGCGGCGTACTGTTTCGGGGTCACCCCGGTGACCGCCTTGAACACGCGGTGGAAATGGAACGGGCTGAGGCCGCTCGGTTGGGCCAACTGTTCCAGCGTCGGCGCGGTCTCGGCATGCTCGATCGCGCGGCAGGCGGCGGTGACCATCGCCGCCTGCTGCTGCGCCAGCGACGGCTGATCGGGCCGGCAGCGCCTGCAGGGGCGAAAGCCGGCGCGCTCCGCTTCGGCGGCGGTGGCGTGGAAGGCGACGTTCTCCGGCCGGGCCGCTCGTGCGGAGCAGGACGGGCGGCAGTACACGCCGGTGCTGCGCACCGAGTAGAAGAAGCTTCCATCGGCGTGCGCATCGCGCGCCTGTACCGCGACCCAGCGCGGGTCGGCCAGGGTGGCGGCGCGTGCCGCCTGTTTGTCGAAGGTATGCATGGCTGTTCCTTCCGTCGGATTATCGCTCAAGGCGCAATCTACGGACCGACAGCCGCCGTGGCACTCCGGGTCTTGCGGTCGAATCGAAGCGCAGCCATGCCGGCGAGCACCGGCATGGCGTCGACCGCCATGCGAAACTCAGGGCGCGGCGTCCACCAGCACCAGCTCGGCATCCTCGATCGCGGTGATGTGCAGCGTGGCCTCGTCGCGGATCGCCGCGCCGTCGCGGGCCTCCAGCTTCACGCCATTGACGTCCACCTTGCCGGTGGCCGGCACCAGGTAGGCGTAGCGACCATGCTGCAACGCGTATGCGACGCTTTCGCCGGCCTTGAGCGTGGCGCCGAGCACGCGCGCGTTGGTACGCAGCGGCAAGGCCTCGGTATCTTCCTTGAAACCGCTGGCCAGTGCCACGAAGCGGCCCGAACGGTCCCCCTTGGGGAACGGTCGCGCGCCCCAGGACGGCGGCTTGCCGTTCTCGTCGGGGATGATCCAGATCTGGAAGATGCGCGTGGTCACGTTCTCGCGGTTGTACTCGGCATGGGTGATGCCGGTGCCGGCGCTCATTACCTGCACGTCGCCGGCTTCGGTGCGACCGGCGTTGCCGAGGCTGTCCTGATGGCTGATGGCGCCTTCGCGCACGTAGGTGATGATCTCCATGTCCGCATGCGGATGCGGCGGAAAGCCGGTCTGCGGCGCGATGGTGTCGTCGTTCCACACACGCAGCGCGCCCCAACCCATGCGCTTCGCGTCGTGGTAGCCGGCGAACGAGAAGTGGTGTTTCGCCTTGAGCCAGCCGTGGTTGGCTCCGCCCAGGCGGTCGAAAGGTCTGCGTTCAATCACAGCGGTATCCCTCATGCTTGATCGCGCCCGATGGCGCCTGTTCCCAACATAAGGTTACGCAGCAGCATCTGAAACCGGCGCGAAGGAAACGGATCGTCGTCGTTTCGGCGCCAGTGGACTCACCAGTCGGTCGGCCGGTAATCCTTCAGGAACTGGCCCCACACGTGCTCGCCGGTATTGATGCCGTGGATGATCGGATCGACGATGCGCGCGGCGCCGTCGACGATGTCCAGCGGCGGGTGGAAGCGCTCCTCGCGCACCTTCTTCGCCGCCAGCTCGGCCGGGTCCTCGTCGGTCACCCAGCCGGTGTCGACGCTGTTCATGTGGATACCGTCGTTGTGGTAATCGGTGGCCGCGGTGCGCGTCATCATGTTCAGCGCGGCCTTGGCCATGTTGGTGTGCGGGTGGCGGGTGGTCTTGAAGCTGCGGTAGAACTGGCCTTCCATCGCCGACACGTTGACGATGTGCTTGTCGCGCTCGCCCGTGCGCAGCATCAGCGGCTTCAGCCGCGCGTTGATGATGAACGGCGCGATCGCGTTCACCAGCTGTACCTCCAGCAATTCCACCGACGGCACTTCGGCCATCAGCAGCCGCCACGAGTTGCGCTGGCGCAGGTCGACCTGCTGCAGGTCCTGGTCCAGCCGGCCTTCGGGGAACAGGTGGCTCTGCGCCAGCAGCTCTTCCGGCAGCAGGGGGAGCTGCGACAGCTCGGCAGCGCGGGTCAGCCCGGCCAGTTCCGGACCGCGGCTGGCCAGCGCGGTGCTGCCGGGCAGGATCTCCGCGCCGCGCAGGCCCTCGTAGTGGCCTACCAGCCGGCGCACGTGCTCGGGCAACTCGTGCAGCGCGGCGGTCTCGCCTTCCATCATGTGCGCGTAGAACTCCGGCGGCCGGCGCACGGTCTGGCAGGCGTTGTTGATGATGAAATCCAGCCGTGGCCGCGTCGCCACCAGTTCCTGGCAGAACGCCTCCACGCTGGGCGTGTGGCGCAGGTCGAGGCCGTAGACCTGCAGGCGGTGACCCCATTCGGCAAAGTCGGGTTCTTCCGCATAGCGCGCGGCCGAGTCGCGTGGGAAGCGGGTGGTGACGATCAGCTCGGCGCCGGCGCGCAGCAGCTTGAGTCCGGCCTGGTAACCGATCTTCACGCGGCCGCCGGTAAGCAGCGCCACCCGGCCGCGCAGGTCGGCCAGCTCGCCGCGCTTGGCATAGTTGAACGCGGCGCACTCCGGGCACAGCTGGTCGTAGAAGAAGTGGATGGCCGTGTATTTCTGCTTGCACACGTAGCAGTGCTTCGGCTCGACCGACTCGCGCGGTTGCGCGGCGTCGGCCGCCGGCGGCACGTCGTGCGGCAGGAAGCCTTCCGGCGCGAATGCGTTCGGCGTGGTGAATACCGGCTTGCGGCGCAGGCTGCGGATGCCGGTCTGGTTCAGCACGGTGTCTTCAGCCGCCACCTTCGAGGCGTAGCGTGCCTTTTCGGCGGCTTTCAGCTTGATCCGGCGGGCCGCCGGGTCGGGGTGGTAGAGCTGCGCCACGGCCTGGTGCAGACGTTGGCGATCCTCGGCTGGAAGCCGGTCCAGCAGCTGCCGGTCGGCGGCTACCGATTCCAGCAGTGCCGTGGCGTCGCGCAGGCGCTCCAGCAGGTCGGCGCCCGCATGATCGGGCAGGGCGGTGGGGGCGGGCACGGTCGTCAAGAGCTGATCCATCGTCGTAGGGGCGGGCAAGTGCCTCGCCAGCCGCCTATTTTGCCTGTTTTCCGTCTCGGCCCGGAAAGCGCCGGCGCGACTCAAACAGAGTCGAAGTTCGATTATTGCGCAGCAGTGCACATTTTCGTGGCACGGCTAATGCAAAAGTGGCGTCGTGGCTGTCCAGGCGGGACGGCATCAGCGGTATCCGGGCGGCGCGGTGTGACAGAGTCGAGCATCGTGGCCGCCTTTCAGCAGCGAAGGTTTTTTGTGAGTGTGTCGACCCCCGCAAGTGTGCCCCTGAAAGAGGCCGCCAAGGCCAGAACTGCCGGTGTTGCTGTTTCCTCCGTCGATACCCTGCTGGGCGACCTGCCTACCGCGCACCGCGCGCTGCCGATCGGCCACCGGATCGCCGGGCAGGGTTGTCATGGCACCAAGGCGCCCCTCCGGCCGGGCAACGCCAGGCCCGCGGCTCGCGTACGTTTCGTCTATTTCGCGCGAAGCGGGGCCGGGCATCGGGCTGACTGTCATCGGCACCTGGTCGTGGCCGAGATCCTGCTTGGGCGGGTGCTTGCCGCCCACGCTGCCGGCCTGCGGTCGATGGCGCCGGCGCTCGATTACGCCGCCGAGGCGTGCGTCGCGCTGCGGCCGCCGCACGACATGTTCCACCCGGCCACGCTGGAGTACCGCCGCTGGTACCGCGCCGACGGCACCACGCGCACGCAGCCGCTGACCCGCGAGGCGCTCTCGCTGCGGCTGGCCGCCGACGAGAACCTGTCGATGAAAGAGGCCCGTGCCCGCGTCGCGAGCCGCTCGCGGGCGCTACCGGCAGTCGACCAGGCCTGGCTGATCGATCGGCGGAGCACCCCGCTGGCGCGCCGCCCGCTCAACCAGGCCGAGTACTTTGCGCTGGCCGCAGCCCTCGACGGCATCTGGCAAGCCTCGACCGGTAGCTCGGACGTGGAGTGTGTGAACCGACGGATCGTGTTGCGCGTGGTTGCCGCGCTGGGCAGCCTGCTCGACGAGTACGCCGCCTCGCCGTTCAAGACCGCCGCCCTGAGCGAGGTCTTCAACGAGCACCACCTGGCCCACCTGCGCCGAAGCATCGAGGACTCGCGCCGGGCGGAGTCCGATTCGGGCGCCCTGCTGGCCGGCCCGAAGGCCTGGTTTGCCGCCAAGAGCGCGCGGATGCGCGCCGAGCATCAGCTTGGCCTGGCCAAGTCGCCGGCGGCGTTCCCGGCGATGCAGCTGGCTGGCCGTGCCCAGGTCGCGGTGGTCGGCGGCCGCCTGCACATGTTCGTAGACGGCCGGCGCCCCGGCGTACGTCCGGAGCCGACGCACGTCACCTTCGGCTGAACCCCCGCGACCCCGCTGGCGTAGCGCGACTCAGTGCACGTAGTAGTTGATCGCCAGCGGCGGCGTGATCGTGGTCGGCGTGTTGTGTCCGTCGGTGATGACACGGGTACCAAACAGCACGCCCAGCGTGGGACTCCAGCTGTACTCGATCGCCGGCGCAAAGCCGAACGCCTCGCTGGAGCGCCCGTCCAGGGGGGTAGGCGAACCCGCAGCCCCATCACCGCGTACGCGGGCACCGTGACTGCGCCAACAGCTGAGGTCGAGCGCCAGCACCCAGCACCCAGCGCCGGCTGAGGCTGTATTCCCAGACGGCGTCGACGTAGAACGAGCGCCCCGGCCGAGCGTGCCTGCGAAAGCCCGCCGGGGTACCGCAGACGCTGGCATTCTCGACCCGCGCCCGCGTCGAGAATGACCGCGCCACATTGAAATGCATGCGCAGGATGTGCCCGTTGGCCTGCCAGAAGTAGGTCTGCGTGTTGACCTGCAGCGTGGTGGTGGCGTCGATCGACCGGGTCTGCCGGGTGGAAGGCGCGTTTCTCGTTGCTGCCGATCACGTTCCCATGGCACGCTCCCGCGTTCACCTGCGGGACATCCTGCAGCTTCGAAACCCCATCGTTTGAATCGTGGGAGCAGTAGTGCGATACGGCCCATTCGAGAACGCTGCACGCCGACGCTGCTCGCGCATCGTTGGTTGCGCTTGGTGGCTGCTCGTCTGTGCAGGCTTGGTCAGTGCGGCGCGCGCCGAAGGCGTTGCGGCGCGCCGCAACGCAGATACCACGCCGCAGCGCATGGCCATCCAAGTCAACGACGACCGCATGACGGTGACGCTGGCCGGGGCGCCGCAGATTTATCTCTACGGCGTGATCGACGCCGATGCGCCGCAGCGGTTCGAGGCCTTGCTGAAGTCGGGCAAGGTTCCCGCCGGGGCCGACGTCTACCTGAACTCCGCGCAGGGCGAGCTGGCGGCCGGCATGGCGCTGGGGCGCCTGTTCCGCGCCAGCTCGATGACGACGCATCTGGGCACGCCGCGGCGCAAGCGTGGCGGCTACCGGGGCGCGAAGGCCGCCGTCTGCAGCGGTGCGTGCGCCTATGCCTACTTTGGCGGCCTTTACCGCTGGGCTCCCACGGGTGGCGATCGCATCGGTCTGATCCGCCACCGGTCCGCCGGTACCACGCCGGACCAGCCGCTGCAGGGGGAGGCGGACGCCTACCTCAAGGCGATGGGCATCGACCTCGATGCTCTCGCTGCGCCGTCGGCGTCCGCCGTCGATTCGCCGATCTGGTTGGACGCGGACCAGATGACCGTCGCCGGCCTGGCCAACAACGGCCGGTTGCCCTTGAAGACGAAAAGCTGGCTGTTGCCGCCGGCGCCTTCGCTGGAACTGCATCAGGAGAACCGGCGCGGCACCTATCGGCTGGTCCTGCAATGTCAGCCGGGCAGCGTGACGCTCACCGCCTACGACCAGGTGGGTGCCACCCGCGCCGCGCAGATCGTGGCGCACGAAACGCGATCGTATTTCGAGGTCGATCGCCAGCCTGTGCTGGTCGAACCGCGCGGTGCGGCGCGCGTCGTCGATAGCGCCGTGGTGATCAGCCGGCCGTGGCCGCCTGGCGAGCTGGGGCGGCTGCTTTCGTCGAGCTCCATCGGCGCCTGGGTCGGTGGTCGGCGCAGCGCGTTCCGCTACGGCGCCACCTTCGTGCTCTATCCGGCCAGCCAGGCCATCAAGGATTTCTACAACGCCTGCTGGCGCGCCGCGCCGTGGCCAGTCAAACAGGCACAGGAAAAGAACGGCTGAGCCTGTGGGCCGAGCGGTTGCCGTAAAAACGGGCGCGCATCGCTGCAACTTCACAGATGCATGACTTCCGACCTTCAATGACCTCTGACCCTTCGGCGCCGGCCTGACGTGGCATAGGCTGCGCGCAACCATCGCGTGTGGCCGCGCGGCTCCCGATGGCCGCGGACGGAGGGCGAATCGATGCCTGCCAAGGTGGCCATCCCCAGGCCTGGCAGGCGGCCGTCCGGAATTTCCGTGAGCGGATGGCCAGGCAAGCTGGCGGGCTCAGGTCCCCTGTCGTTTCAACGAAATCAGGAAAATTCCATGAACAAGCACTCCCTCCCGAGCCATCCTCCCCGGCGCCTCCGCGGCTTTCCGCTTCGGCGTCTTGCGATGATCGCGCTCGTCGGCGCATGTGCGGCGGGATCCGCCACGGCCTTCGCGCAGGCCACCATGGGCAATATTTTCGGCAAGGCACCGGTCGGCGACACCGTCTCGGTGCTAAGCACCACGTCCGGCTTGCTGCGCCAGAACCAGGTCGATGCCAAGGGCCGCTACTACATCGGGCCACTGCCGGTGGGCAATTACACGGTAACCCTGGAAGAGAACGGCCGGCCCATAGTCAAACACCTGAACGTGCCGGTCGTGGTGGACCGCGGCATCAAGGTCAACTTCGACTGCATGGAGGGCGAATGCGCGAAACTGGCGAGCAAGCCATAGCCAGGCCGTCAACAGCAACGGCGCCGTATCGCTACGGCGCCGTTGCTGTTTTCGCCGGTGGCGGCGCGGTGATTCCAGCCTTGGCCGGAATGCCGGGCGGAAGCATCAAAGCGCCTCGAAAATCCCCGCTGCGCCCATGCCGGTGCCGATGCACATGGTGACCATGCCGTACTTCTGCTTGCGCCGGCGCATGCCGTGCACCAGCGTGGCGATGCGCACGGCACCAGTGGCGCCGAGCGGATGGCCGAGCGCGATGGCGCCGCCGAGCGGGTTGACCTTGGCCGGGTCGAGCTTGAGGTCGCCCATCACCGCCAGCGCCTGGGCGGCGAAGGCTTCGTTGAGTTCGATCCAGTCGAGCTGGTCCTGCCTGATGCCGGTCTGCGCGAGCGCTTTCGGGATCGCTTCCTTCGGACCGATGCCCATGATCTCGGGCTTGACGCCGGCCACCGAGAAGCCGACAAAGCGCGCCAGCGGCTGCAGGTTGTACTTCTTCAGGGCCGCTTCGCTGGCCAACAACACGGCGCCGGCGCCGTCGGACATCTGGCTGGAGTTGCCGGCGGTGACGGTGCCGCCGAACTGGCCGTTGCGGAATACGGTCTTGAGCTTGGCCAGCACTTCCAGCGTGGTGCCGGCGCGCGGGCCCTCGTCGTTCCCGATCAGGCGGCTGTCGGTGACGATGCCGCGGCTGGCGAGGTCGGGGTAGCGGTCGGCGAGCTGGAACGGGGTGATCTCGTCCTTGAATTCACCAGCGGCCTGGGCGGCCAGCGCGCGGCGGTGGCTTTCCACCGAGAAGGCGTCCTGCTGCTCGCGGCTGACCTTCCACTGCTTGGCCACGTTCTCGGCGGTGATGCCCATGCCGTAGGCGATGCCGATGTGCTCGTTGTCGAAGATGGCCGGATTCATCGCCACCTTGTGGCCCATCATCGGCACCATGCTCATGCTCTCGGTGCCGCCGGCGAGCATCAGGTCGTCCAGGCCCAGGCGGATGCGGTCGGCCGCCATCGCCACCGACTGCAGGCCGGAGGAGCAGAAGCGGTTGACGGTGACGCCGGGCACGGTGTCGGGCAGGCCGGCCAGCAGCGCGCCAATGCGCGCCACGTTCATGCCTTGCTCGGCCTCGGGCATGGCGCAGCCGATGATGACGTCGCCGATCTGGTGCGGGTCGATGCCGGGCGCCTGCGCCATCACGGCGCGGATGACGTGGGCGAGCATGTCGTCCGGACGGGTGTTGCGGAACACGCCGCGCGGCGCCTTGCCGACCGGGGTGCGGGTGGCGGCGACGATGTAGGCGTCCTGGATTTGCTTGGTCATTTGCTTTCTCCGAAAGCCGGGATTCGGGATTGGGGATTCGGGATTTGTCAGAGCGGTCCGACGTGATCCCGATCCTTTCGCGCAAACCGGCGCTTCAAATGGTGTTCGGTGAGTGGCGTTGAAAAATGCGCTGAGAATTCGGATTGGCGGCTTTGCCGAATCCCGAATCCCCAATCCCGAATCTCAGTTCCTCAGCGGCTTGCCGGTGGTCATGGTGTGGGCGATGCGCGCCTGGGTCTTTTCCATCCTGGCCAGCTCCACGAAGTGCTTGCGCTCCAGTGCCAGCAGCCATTCCTCGTCCACCTGCGAGCCGCGCTCGATCACACCGCCACACAAGGTGTCGGCGATGCGCCGGGCGATTTCCACGTCGTGCTCAGAGGCGAAGTAGCCGGCTTGCAGGTTGGCCAGCGAGGCGCGGAAGGTGGCGATGCCCACGTCGCCGGCGACCGGGATGGCGCGCTGGTACAACGGCGGGCGCCAACCGGACTCGGCCAGCGAGTTCGCCACCTGCTTGGCTACGTAGAGCAGCTCGTAGGCGTTGAACACCACCACGTCGCTGTCACGCAACAGGCCCATGGCCTTGGCCTCGATCGCGCTGGGCGAGACCTTGGCCATCGCCAGGGTCTCGAACACCTTCTTCAGTTCCTCGAACGGGTCCGCCGGGTTGGCCTTGGCCGCGCGCACAGCCAGCTCGTGCAGGCCGCCGCCGGCCGGCAGCAGGCCCACGCCGGCCTCGACCAGGCCGATGTAGCTTTCCAGCGCAGCGACCGTGCGCGCCGAGTGCATCTGGAATTCGCAGCCGCCGCCCAGCGCCAGTCCGCGCACCGCCGAGACCACCGGCACCAGCGAGTGCTTGATGCGCATGCTGGTGCGCTGGAAGTTGGCGACCATCTTCTCGAAGTCGTCGAACTTGCCGGCCTGCAGCAGACCGAGCGCGCCCTTGAGGTCGGCGCCGGCGGAGAACGGCTCGCCGGTCTGCCAGATCACCACGGCCTTGAGTTTTTCCTCGGCGATGCCGATGGCGTGCTGGATGCCGTCGAGCACGTGGTCGTTGACCGTGTGCATCTTGGTCTTGAACGAGATGATGCCGACGCCGTCGTCGCCCAGCGTCCACAGGCGGATGCCGTCGTTCTCCCACACGGTGCTGCCCTGGTCGAACTTCTCGCCCAGGATCGGATCGGGGAACAGCTGGCGCCGGTACACCGGGTGCTGCGAGCGCGGCTTGTCGGCCTTGGCGCTGGCCGAGTACGAGCCGGCCTTGCTGTGCACACCGCTGCGGCCGTCGGTGACCCAAGCGGGTAGCGGCGCCTTGCTCATGGCCTTGCCGGCGGCGATGTCTTCCGCGATCCACTGCGCCACCTGCTGCCAGCCGGCGGCCTGCCAGGTCTCGAACGGGCCGAGCTTCCAGCCATAGCCCCAGCGGATCGCGAAGTCCACGTCACGCGCGGTGTCGGCGATGTCGGCCAGGTGGTAGGCGGTGTAGTGGAACAGGTCGCGGAACGTCGCCCACAGGAACTGTGCCTGCTTGTCCGCGGATGCGCGCAGCTTGCCGAACTTCTCGGCCGGGTCCTTGATGGCGAGAATCGCAGCGACCTCGTCGGAGGCTTTCTGCTCGGACGGGCGATAGTCCTGCTTCGCCACGTCGAGCACGACGATGTCCTTGCCGGCCTTGCGATAGAAACCGGCGCCGTTTTTCTGGCCCAGCGCGCCCTTTTCGATCAGGCCGCTCAGCCACGCCGGCGCCTTGAAGTAGGCGTGCCACGGGTCGTCGGGCAGGGTGTCGGCCATGGTCTTGATGACGTGGGCCATGGTGTCCAGGCCGACCACGTCGGCGGTGCGGTAGGTGGCGCTCTTCGGGCGGCCCACGGCGGGTCCGGTGAGCGCGTCGACCACGTCGAAGCCCAGCCCGAACTGTTCGGTGTGGTGCATGGTGGCCAGCATCGAGAACACGCCGATGCGGTTGCCGATGAAGTTCGGCGTGTCGCGGGCGATCACCACGCCCTTGCCGACAGTGGTGACGAGGAAGGCTTCAAGGCCGTTGATCACCTTCTGGTCGGTGAGCTTGGTGGGGATCAGCTCGACCAGGTGCATGTAGCGCGGCGGGTTGAAGAAGTGCACGCCCGAGAAGCGGTGGCGCATCTCCTCCGGCAACGCCTCGGCCAGCGTATTGATCGACAGGCCGGAAGTGTTCGAAGCGATGATCGCGGTCGCTGACAGGTGCGGGGCGATCTTCCGGTACAGGTCCAGCTTCCAGTCCATGCGCTCGGCGATCGCCTCGATCACCAGGTCGACATCCTTCAAGTGCGCCATGTCCTCGTCATAGTTGGCCGGGATGATCGCGGCGGCGAGGTTCTTGTCGGCCAGTGGCGCCGGCGACAGCTTGGCCAGGTTGGCGATGGCCTTCAGCGCAATGCCGCTCTTTGGGCCTTCCTTCGCGGGCAGGTCGAACAGCACGGTTTCGACGCCGGCGTTGGTCAGGTGCGCGGCGATCTGCGCGCCCATGACACCGGCGCCCAGCACGGCAGCCTTGCGGATGCGCAGCGCTGATGTGGGTGAATATGCAGCGGTCATTGGCTTCTCCGGATGTGCAAAGGGTGGGACAGATGGATCAGGGATGGCCGAGCCCGGCGACGGCGAAACGGATCAGGTGCTGCGCGGTCTGCTCGCGGTGCGCGCGCTCGCTGACGTCGCTCTTGCGCTGGATCATGCCGAAACCGGACATCGCATGGGTCAGCGCGCCGGTGACCAGGTCGACGCGCCAGTACAGCTCTTCCTTGCTCAACTGCGGCAGCAGGCGGGCGAATTCGGCGGTGAACTGGCGCATCACGTGGCCGTAGTTCGCCGACAGGAACTGGCGCAGGGTATCGTCGTGTTCGGCGAACGCACGGGCCAGCACGCGCATGAACAAGGCGCCGCTGTCGTCGTGCGAGAGGTCCAGGGCAGGGCGGATGAACGCCTCCAGCACCTCCTCGAGTGTGGTCTGCGGCGCGCCGGCGAGGCAGGACAGGGCGGTCAGGCGGCGTTCGTTCAAGGCATCCAGCCGGCGCCGAAACACTTCCTCGACCAGCTTGTCCTTGGAGCCGAAGTGGTAGTTGACAGCAGCCAGATTGACCCCGGCCGCGGCGGTGAGCTGGCGCAGCGAGGCGCCATCGAAGCCGCGCTGGGCGAACAGGAGTTCGGCGGCGCCGAGTATCCGTTCCTTGGTCGAGCCGGAGCTGTTCACGGGCGGAACCATCCATCGGCCAGAAGGCCGTTCAAACGATCGTTTGAGCATACGCGGACAGCCTGGCGGCCGTCAAACGGACGTTTGTCGCCGGCCGCCAGCGACTTGCGTATGAGTTAGAATCTGTCAGACTTTCGTGGGCTAAACCCGCAATCCAAGTCGGAATTGGCCGCTCGCCGGCCCGCCGGCCTACCTCTTTTCCCATCCATCCGTTTCCCGGAGCAGACCCGTATGGCGCTGGAGCGCACTCTTTCCATCATCAAACCCGATGCCGTCGCCAAGAACGTCATTGGTGAAATCTATGCACGCTTTGAAAAAGCCGGCCTGAAAATCGTCGCCGCGCGCATGAAGCAGCTGTCGCGCGCCGAGGCGGAAGGCTTCTATGCGGTGCACCGCGAGCGTCCGTTCTTCAAGGCGCTGGTCGAGTTCATGATCTCCGGCCCGGTAATGATCAGCGTGCTGGAAGGCGAGAACGCCGTGCTGGCTCACCGCGACCTGATGGGCGCCACCAATCCGAAGGAAGCCGCGCCGGGCACGATCCGCGCCGACTTCGCCGAGTCGATTGACGCAAATGCCGTGCATGGCTCCGACGCCACTGACACCGCCAAGGTGGAGATTGCGTATTTCTTCGCGGCAACGGATGTCCTGTCGCGTTAATTGGTGCGTTCATTCGTGAACACGAAAACTAAATAGCGGCTATCCGTGGCCGCACAGTTGAAACAAGTGCGTTCATCGGTGAACGCGAAGATCAAAAAACGGCCATTCGTGGCCGCACCATTCAATTAAGAGTTTTTTCTTGAACAAAGTTGTTGCCAGCTCGAACAAGGTCAACCTGCTCGACTTCGATCGCCAGGGTCTGCGTGATTTCTTCACGCAGATCGGCGAGAAGCCGTATCGCGCCGAGCAGGTGATGAAGTGGATCTATCACGACCTGGAAGACAACTTCGAGAACATGACCGACGTGGGCAAGGCGCTGCGCGCCAAGCTCACCGAGGCCTGCACCATCGGCGCGCCGAAGACGTTGCTGGACAAGGTGGCCACCGACGGCACGCACAAGTGGCTGCTCGGCATGGACAGCGGCAACGCGATCGAGACGGTCTACATCCCCGAGCCGACCCGCGGCACCTTGTGCGTCTCTTCGCAGATCGGCTGCGCGCTGAACTGCCAGTTCTGCTCGACCGGTGCGCAGGGCTTCAACCGCAACCTGTCCACCGCCGAGATCATCGGCCAGGTATGGGTGGCGGCGAAGTACCTGGGCAACGTCACCCACCAGAACCGACGCATCACCAACGTGGTGATGATGGGCATGGGCGAGCCGCTGGCCAATTTCGACAACGTGCTGAAGGCGATGAAGCTGATGCGCGACGACCTTGGCTTCGGCCTGGCGGCGAAGCGCGTCACGCTGTCCACCGCCGGCCTGGTGCCGCTGATCGACCAGTTGTCGGATGCCATCGACGTGTCGCTGGCGGTGTCGCTGCATGCGGCCAACGACGAACTGCGCACCGAGCTGATGCCCATCAACAAGCGCTATCCGCTCGCCGAGCTGCTGGCGGCTTGCCAACGCTGGATTGCGCGCAAGCCGCGTACCTCGATCACCTTCGAGTACACCTTGATGCAGGGCGTCAACGACCAGCCCGAGCATGCCCGCCAGCTGATCAAGCTGATGCGCAAGCTGCCGACCTGCAAGGTCAACCTGATCCCGTTCAATCCCTTCCCGGGCACCCAGTTCAAGCGTTCGGCCCCGGACGACATCCACCAGTTCCAGACACAGCTGTTGAATGCCGGCGTGCTGACCATGCTGCGGCGTACCCGCGGCGACGACATCGACGCCGCCTGCGGCCAACTGGCTGGGCAGGTCGCAGACCGCACCCGGCGCAGCGCCAGCATCCGCAAACGGCAGGACGAGGGGGCAACGCATGCGATTTGACCGGGCCGTGATCTTCAGCCTGCTGTTGCCGCTGGCCGGCTGCGTCACCACGCACTCCGACAGCAGCTCGCTGGGCAAGAGCATGCCGCAGAGCAGCAAGGCGGACCAGGCGGAAGACGCCGCGCGGATCCACACCGAGCTGGGCCAGCGCTACATGGCCAACGGCGACCTGCAGACCGCGCTGGAAAAACTGACCAAGGCACTGCAGTTCGACCCCAACTACGCGCCGGCGCATACCGTGATCGCGGTGCTGTACGAGCGCATCAACAAGCTGCCTGAAGCCGAGCAGCATTACCGCAAGGCAGTGGCGCTGGAACCGGCCAAGGGTGCACCAAACAACAACCTCGGCGTGTTCCTTTGCCACACCGGCAAGATCGCCGAGGCGAACCAGTATTTCCAGAAAGCCGTCGCCGACCCGTTCTACCAGACCCCCGACGTGGCCCTGACCAACGCCGGCGTCTGCCAGCTGCGCGCCAACGACATCGCCGGGGCCGAAGCAAGTTTTCGTGACGCCATCGCAAGAAATCCAGATAATGCGGAGGCACTCTTCCAGCTTGCCAACACGCTTTATCTGCACAAGGATGCATTTCGCGCCAGGGCTTTCCTTCAGCGGTACGATGCGCTGGGCAAGTCGACTGCCGCGTCGCTCAAGCTAGGCCACGACATCGAAACCCGACTGGGCAACCTGGAAGGTGCCCGTTCTTACAGCAAGCGATTGCTCAGCCAGTTCCCGGACTCGGAGCAGGCGCACACCGTAGACACCACTGCCAGCCCATGACCTCCATGCAGCAGTCTCAACCGCCCGAACAGGGCTCAAGTGAGCCAGGGTTGTCCGGTATCAATTTGCCCGACCTGGATGTGGCACCGGCAAACCCCCACACGGTGAGTTTCGGCAGTCGCCTGCATGCGGCGCGTGAAGCCCATGGCCTGGATCTGGAAGCCTGTGCCCATGCATTGAAGCTGCCTGCCCGGGTGCTGCGCCAGCTCGAGCGCGACCAGTACGACGGCATCGACTCCAAGATCTACCTGGCCAGCTACATCCGCAAGTACGGCCACCATCTGGGCATCAACGAGGCGTCACTCCAGGTCGAGCTAGATCGCATCAAGCAGATCGAGCCGCCGCTGGTGGCCACCGGCGGCATCTCTCATTCGCGCTTCCTGCTCGATCGCTACGCCACTGCCGCCACCTACGTCGTGTTGACTGCAGTGATCGTGGTGCCGATGATCTGGCTGGGCGTGCGCGGCACGCTGGATCGTGACCTCAGCCACCTCGCGCCGCTGGATGCCGCTCCGGTTGCCCAGTCGGAAGCCCCCGCCACCCACGCCGCCGCGCCCGACGTGGCGGCCGCGGCTCCGCAAACGCCGCCCAAGGCAGAAGCTCCGCAGGCGCAGGAGCAGCCGCTACTGGCCTCGATGGCGCCGTTTCCGAACCTGGATAACGCCAGCCTGCCGTCGGTCAAGCCGGTTGCCTCTGCCGCGAGCAGCGAAGCGGGCAGCCACAGCCTGAGCCTCAACCTTTCCGCGGCGAGCTGGGTCGAAGTGACCCGGGCCGACGGCACCCGGCTGGAATACGGCCTGCTTCCGGCCGGCAGCAACAAGTCCTATCGCAGCGACCAGCCGTTGGATGTACGCATCGGCAACGCCAGCGGCACCCAGGTCAGCATCGACGGCAGCGCGATCGGCCTGGATGATTTCCGGCACGCCAACGTGGCTCACTTCCGCCTGCAGATGCAGGACGGCAAGGCCTCCGCAGCCAGCCTCTGATCGCCATCGCGGGCCGCTGCGTGCGGCCCATATCGGTTATGCTTGCCCACTTGGTTCGCTCGGCAACGAGCGGGCGCAAGCGGCTTTTCCTCTGGTTACCACACTGGCCTGTGTTCGCGTCTGCGCGGGTGGCCTCTTGAATGGTGATTGCATGGCATTTGAAGAATACGACAAGTACGAACAAAGCGAGCTGGTGCAGAAATGGCTGCGCGACAATGGCATGTCGATCGTTGTCGGCATCGCGATCGGCCTGGTCGGCATCTTCGGTTGGCAACAGTGGCGCAACCATCAGGCCCGCAACGAAGGCGCGGCCTCGCAGATCTATCAGCAGATCCAGATCGCGCAGGCATCCGGCAAGCCGGATACCGCCTCGCAGCTGACCGACCAGCTGATGAAGGATTACGCCAAGTCGCCGTTTGCCGTGTTCGCCGTCAGCGAGCGAGCCAGGCAGCAGGTGCAGGCCGGCCAGCTGGACAAGGCCGAGTTGTCGCTGGAGTGGGCCGAGGCCCATGCCGGCGCCCCGCCGTTGAAGTCGCTGACCTTGCTGCGCATCGCGCAGGTGGAACTGGCCCGCGACCACGGCCAGCAGGCGCTGACCACACTGGATCGCATCCCGGCCGACAGCTACCAGGGGTTGGTGCAGGAACTCCGCGGCGACGTACTGGTCAAGCTTGGACGCTCCGATGAAGCACGCAAGGCCTACCAGACGGCCCTGACTGCACTGGGCGAGGAAGCGCCGCAACGCGGTGCCTTGCAGATGAAACTCGATGATCTGGCCATGGCCGGGAAGCAGGGTGCATGAAACCTGAAATGATCAAACGTGCCTTGCTGATCACGCTGGCTTCGCTGGTGACGCTCACCGGGTGCCATTCGTTCAAGAAGGAAAATGTCCAGCCGCCGACGCCGCTGGCCAAGGACTTCAAACCGACGGTGCAGGTTACCCGCCTGTGGCGCAGCAGCGTGGGCGATGGTGCGGGCACCAGCGGCGTGCGGCTGCGCCCGACCGTGGTCGACGGCGTGCTCTATGCCGCCAGCACGGACGGCAAGCTGGTGGCGCTCGATGCCGCCAGCGGCAAGAGCCTGTGGTCGAAGAGTTCGCGCACCCACGGCTGGTTCGGCTGGGGCGACAAGAAGCGCAAGGACGCCACGTACGCCGGCGGCCCGGCGGTCAGCGGCGACCTGCTCGCCGTCGGCACGCTGGACGGCCACGTCTATGCCGTGAATGCGAAGGACGGCAGCCCCCGCTGGGACGTGGCGGTGAGCAGCCAGGTGCTGGCCTCGCCGGTGATCGTCGGCGACATGGTCGTGGTGCGTACCGGCGATGGCCGCATCTACGCGCTGGACGCCGCGACCGGCCAGCGCCGCTGGGTCTACGACCAGGGCACCGTGCCACTGCTCAGCCTGCGCGGCAACGGCCCGCTGCTGGCGGCCAACGGCGTGCTGTTCTTCGGCAGCGACGACGGCAAGCTGGTCGCCCTGCGCCAGGACAACGGCGCAAAACTGTGGGAACAGAAACTGGCCAGCGGCGAAGGCCGTACTGAAATCGATCGCCTGAACGACGCCGATGGCGCGATCCTGCTGGACGGCAGCACGCTCTACGGTACCGCCTATCACGGCAACCTCGTGGCGGTCGACGGCCCCAGCGGCAGGCCGTTGTGGACGCACCCGTTTTCCAGCTTCGAGTCACCGGCGGTCAACGATCATGCGGTCTACGGCGTCAACGACGCCTCGGTGGTATGGGCATTCGACAAGAATGGCGGCGCCGACATGTGGAAGAACGACGCGCTGAAGTACCGCTGGCTCACCGGCCCGGCCGTGCAGGGCAACTACGTCGTGGTCGGCGACCTGGAAGGCTACGTGCATTGGTTGCAGACCGGCGACGGCGCGCTGGCCGCCCGTGAACGGCTGTCGAAGAAGGCGATCCGCGCGCAGCCGCTGGTGGTGGGCGACACCGTGTACGTCGAGGACGTCGAGGGCCGCATCGGCGCCTACCGTCTGTCCGCGCACTGATCGCCGGAACAAAGTACTTCCCATGCTGCCCGTCGTCGCACTGGTTGGTCGTCCGAATGTCGGTAAGTCGACCCTTTTCAACGTGCTGACGCGCAGCCGCGACGCCCTGGTGGCCGACATGCCGGGCGTCACCCGTGATCGTCACTACGGCATCTGCCGCACTGGCGAGCGGCCATTCGTGGTGGTCGATACCGGTGGCCTGTCCGGTACCGAAGACACCATGGACGTGCTGACCGCGAAGCAGGTGCGCCTGGCGATCGCGGAAGCGGATGTGCTGGTGTTCGTGGTCGACGCCCGCGACGGCCTGTTGCCGCAGGACGACGCGATCCTGGCCGAACTGCGGCGCAGCGGCAAACCGATCGTGGCAGTGGTCAACAAGACCGACGGCCTCGACGAACAGGCCGTGATGGCCGAGTTTTTCGCCTTCGGCATCGGTGCCACCTTGCCGTTGTCGGCGGCGCACAACCGCGGCACCGACGATTTTCTGCGCGTGCTGTTGCCGCTGCTGCCGGCCGATCGGGAGCCGGCCGCGGAAACCGAGGGCGAGGACGGCAGCATCCGCGTGGCCATCGTCGGCCGTCCGAACGCCGGCAAGTCGACCCTGATCAACCGCCTGCTGGGCGAGGAGCGGCTGATCGTCTCCGACGTCGCCGGCACCACCCGCGATCCGATCCGGGTACCACTCGAACGTGACGGCAAGCGCTACACGCTGATCGATACCGCCGGCATCCGGCGCAAGGCGCGGGTCGAGGAGGCGGTGGAAAAATTCAGCGTCATCAAGACGCTGCAGTCGATCGCCGCCGCCCAGGTGGTGGTGCTGATGATCGATGCCCGCGAGAACCTCGCCGACCAGGACCTCACCCTGATCGGCTACGCGATCGACGAGGGCAGGGCGCTGGTCATCGCAATCAACAAGTGGGACGACATGGACCCGTACCAGCGCGACGAGTGCCGCCGCGCGCTGGATCGCCGGCTGGTATTCGTCGACTGGGCCAAGCAGGTGCAGATTTCCGCGCTACACGGCTCGGGCCTGCGCGAGCTGATGCGCGCGGTGGTGCGCGCGCATGCATCGGCGACCAGGGAGCTGGTGTCCTCCGACCTCACCAAGGCACTGGAAAAGGCTTACGAGAGCTATCAGCCGCCGCTGGTGAACGGCCACGCGCCGAAGCTGCGCTTTGCGCATCCTGGCGGCACCAACCCGCCGACCATCGTCATCCACGGCAGCCGCACCAAGCACATCGCGCCGGCCTACCAGCGCTACCTCGAAAACTTCTTCCGCAAGCGCTACAAGCTGGAAGGCACGCCGATCCGGATCGTGTTCCGCGAAGGCGAGAATCCGTACGCTGGGCGCAAGAAGGTGCTGACCAAGGAACAGCAGCACAAGGCAAGACGCCGGCGTAGCGAGCTGATCAAGCGCACCCGCTGAGAGCCTGTTTGCGACCTCCGGATGCCTACGCCGTTTGTGCGCATCGGGTGCAGCCCGGATAATGGCGAATCTCGCAGCCAGGGCTTTCCCATGAACGCACGCATCCTCGACGGCAAGCGCATCGCACAGGAACTGCTGGAGCGCGTCGGTGTGCGCGTCGCCGCCAGGGTGGCGCAGGGGTTTCCCGCGCCGGGGCTGGCGGTGGTGCTGGTGGGCGACGATGCGGCATCGGCGGTCTACGTGCGCAACAAGCGCAAGGCCTGCCAGCAGGTGGGCTTCCGTTCGTTCGGCTACGACCTGCCGGCCAGCACCAGCCAGGAAGCACTGTTCGCCCTGATCGACCGGCTCAACGCCGACCCGGACGTGCACGGCATCCTGGTGCAGTCGCCGCTGCCGGCACATATCGACGAGGATGCATTGGTCGACCGCATCGACCCGAACAAGGACGTCGACGGCTTCCAGGCGATCAACGTCGGGCGCCTGGCCTTGCGCCGTTTCGGCCTGCGCCCGTGCACGCCGAAGGGCGTGATGACCCTGCTCGGCCACACCGATCGCCCGGTGCGCGGCCAGCACGCGGTGGTGATCGGCGTGTCCAACCACGTGGGCCGTCCGCTGGTGCTGGAACTGCTGATCGCCGGCTGCACCACCACCTGCTGCCACAAGTTCACCCGCGACCTGGAATGCCACGTGCGCCAGGCCGACATCATGATCGTCGCTGCGGGCAAGCCGGGGCTGGTGAAGGGCGAGTGGATCAAGCCCGGCGCGGTGGTAATCGACGTGGGCATCAACCGGCTCGACGACGGCCGCCTGGTCGGCGACGTGGAATTCGCCCCGGCCGCCGAGCGCGCCAGCTGGATCACCCCGGTACCGGGCGGCGTCGGCCCGATGACGGTGGCCACGCTGATGGAGAACACGCTGGAAGCCGCCGAGGCGCAAGCCACACTGCGCCGGGTGGCCTGACCTGCGGCTGCCGCCGAATTCAGCCGCCGTCTGGCGAGCATGCCGGCAGGGCGCGTATAATTCCCTCTTTGCAGCGGGACTTTTCGCATGCGCATCCTCGCCGAGGCCCTGACCTACGACGACGTCTATCTCGTTCCGGGCCATTCCGTCGTGCTTCCCCGCGACGTCGACACTTCCACCCGCTTCACCCGCAACCTGCGCCTGAACATTCCGATCGTGTCCGCCGCCATGGATACGGTTACCGAGGCGCGGCTGGCCATCACCATGGCGCAGCAGGGCGGCATCGGCATCATCCACAAGAACATGACCGCCGAACAGCAGGCCGCCGAAGTGCGCCTGGTGAAGAAGTTCGAGGCCGGGGTGATCCGCAGCCCGATCACCGTGGGTCCGGACACCTCGATCCGCGAGGTGCTGCGGCTGACCCATGCGCACAACATCTCCGGCGTGCCGGTGGTCGAGGGCAGCAAGCTGGTCGGCATCGTCACCAGCCGCGACATGCGCTTCGAGCGCAAGCCCGAGGACCCGGTGCGCAACATCATGACCCGCCAGGACAAGCTGGTCACGGTGAAGGAGGGCGCCAGCCAGGACGAGGTGCTGCAGCTGCTGCATCGGCACCGCATCGAGAAGGTGCTGGTGGTCAACGACGCGTTCCAGCTGCGCGGGCTGATCACCGTGAAGGACATCCAGAAGGCGCGCGACAACCCGTACGCCGCCAAGGACAGCCACGAGGCGCTGCTGGTCGGCGCAGCGGTGGGCGTGGGCGGCGACACCGAACAGCGCGTGGCCGCGCTGGTCGACGCCGGCGTGGACGTGCTGGTGGTGGATACCGCGCACGGCCATTCGCAGGGCGTGATCGAGCGCGCCGGCTGGGTCAAGAAGCACTACCCGCAGGTGCAGGTGATCGCCGGCAACATCGTCACCGGCGAAGCGGCCCGCGCGCTGCTCGACGTGGGCGTGGACGCGGTCAAGGTGGGCGTGGGCCCCGGCTCGATCTGCACCACCCGCGTGGTGGCTGGCGTCGGAGTGCCGCAGATCACCGCGATCGACCTGGTCGCCACCGCGCTGAAGGACGAGATCCCGCTGATCGCCGATGGCGGTATTCGCTACTCCGGCGACATCCCCAAGGCGCTCGCGGCAGGCGCGTCCAGTGTGATGCTGGGCTCGATGTTCGCCGGCACGGAGGAATCGCCGGGCGAGGTGGAACTGTTCCAGGGCCGCTCCTACAAGAGCTACCGCGGCATGGGGTCGATCGGCGCGATGCAGCTCGGCTCCAAGGATCGCTACTTCCAGGAAGAGGCCGACGCCGACAAGCTGGTACCCGAAGGCATCGAAGGCCGGGTGCCGTACCGCGGCCCGCTGCGCAACATCATCCACCAGCTGATCGGCGGCCTGCGCGCCTCGATGGGTTACCTGGGCGCGGCCACCGTCGACGACGTGCGGCACAAGGCGCAGTTCGTCAAGGTGACTTCCGCCGGTGTCACCGAGGCGCACCCGCACGACATCCAGATCACCAAGGAAGCGCCGAATTATCGGCTCAACTCGTAATGATCGGAGCCGGGAATCATGTCGGAACCCGGGCTTCCAAACCTTAGTGGCGTCATTCCCGCGAACGCGGGAATCCATCTTGCTCTTGCCACAAAGGCCAAATGGATTCCCGCGTTCGCGGGAATGACGCCGTAGTTGTTTTTGCACATCCCAAGAGTCTGAAAGATGCAAGGCATCCACTCCGACAAGATCCTCATCCTCGACTTCGGCGCGCAATACACCCAGCTGATCGCGCGGCGCGTGCGCGAGTTCGGCGTGTACTGCGAGATCTGGGCCTGGGACCACGACCCAGCCGAGATCGCCGCGTTCGGCGCGAAAGGCATCATCCTGTCCGGCGGCCCGGAATCCACCACGCTGAAAGGCGCGCCGAAGGTCCCGCAGCAGGTATTCGACTCCGGCTTGCCGATCCTCGGTATCTGCTACGGCATGCAAACGTTGGCTGCGCAGCTGGGCGGCGCCACCGAGGCCGCCGATGCGCGCGAGTTCGGCCATGCCAGCGTGGACGTCGTGGCGCCCAGCCGCCTGTTCGACGGCCTCACCGATCATCCGGGCGAGCACAAGCTGGATGTATGGATGAGCCACGGCGACCACGTCTCGAAGGCGCCGCCGGGCTTCGCCATCACTGGCCGTACCGATCGCATCCCCGTTGCGGTGATGGAGAACGAGGCCAGGCGCTGGTACGGCGTGCAGTTCCACCCCGAAGTGACGCATACCAAACAGGGCGGGGCGCTGCTGAAGCGCTTCATCACCGAGATCTGCGGTTGCGCCACGTTGTGGACGGCGGCCAACATCATCGACGACCAGATCGCCCGCGTGCGCGCCCTGGTGGGCGATGACCACGTGCTGCTGGGCCTGTCCGGCGGCGTCGATTCCTCGGTGGTCGCCGCGCTGCTGCACAAGGCGATCGGCGACCGGCTGACCTGCGTGTTCGTCGATACCGGCCTGCTGCGCTGGCAGGAAGGCGACCAGGTGATGGCCACCATGGCTGCTGCCGCCGATCAGCATGGCATGGGCGTCAAGGTGATCCGCGTCAACGCCGCCGAGCGCTACTTCAAGGCGCTGGAGGGCGTGGCCGACCCGGAAGCCAAGCGCAAGATCATCGGCGGGCTGTTCGTGGAGATCTTCGACGAGGAGTCGGAGAAGCTGATTGCCGCCGGCGGCAAGGTGAAGTGGCTGGCGCAGGGCACGATCTACCCCGACGTGATCGAATCGGCCGGCAGCAAGACCGGCAAGGCCCACGTCATCAAGAGCCACCACAACGTCGGCGGCCTGCCGGCGCACATGAAGCTGAAACTGGTCGAGCCGCTGCGCGAGCTGTTCAAGGACGAGGTGCGCCGGATCGGTGTCGAGCTCGGCCTGCCGCGCGCGATGGTCTATCGCCACCCGTTCCCCGGCCCGGGCCTCGGCGTGCGCATCCTGGGCGAGGTGAAGCGCGAATACGCCGAACTGCTCGCCCAGGCCGATGCCATCTTCATCGACGAGTTGCGCAAGGCCGACCTGTACGACCAGACCAGCCAGGCGTTCGCGGTATTCCTGCCGGTGAAGTCGGTCGGCGTGGTGGGCGACGCGCGCGCCTACGAGTGGGTGATCGCGCTGCGTGCGGTGGAGACCATCGACTTCATGACCGCGCATTGGGCACACTTGCCCTATGAGTTTCTCGGCAAAGTTTCAAACAGAATAATCAATGAGTTGCGAGGTGTTTCTCGCGTAGTTTACGATATCAGCGGCAAGCCACCCGCCACGATTGAGTGGGAGTAGTCAAATCAATTGGTTATGTGCAGGATGGGGATGCCGACGATATGCCGGCTTTCTCATATGCTGATCGCAGCGCCATGAAATGACTGAAGAAACGCCCCTTGGCTCAAGTGAATTCTCGGCTGCCGACGAGCAGTTCATGCGCCGGGCGCTGCAACTGGCGGCGCATGCGCGCGATGCCGAGAACGAGGTACCGGTGGGCGCCGTGCTGGTGCAGGGTGGGGAGATCGTCGGGCTGGGCTGGAACCGCAACATCACCCTGCATGATCCGACCGCCCACGCCGAGATCATGGCCATGCGCGCCGCCGGCGAGAAAGTAGCCAATCACCGTCTGTCCGGCGCCACGCTGTACGTCACGCTGGAGCCGTGTGTGATGTGCGCGATGGCCATGATCCACGCCCGCCTCGGCCGCGTGGTCTACGCCGCCGCCGACCCCAAGACCGGTGCGGCCGGCAGCATGTTCGACACCCTGGTGGACGCACGCCACAACCATCGCATCGAGGCGGTCGGAGGCCTGCTGGCCGAGGAATCCGCCGCGATGCTGCGCGAGTTTTTCCGCGCCCGTCGTTGAGGGCTCAGTTGCCGCCGGAAGGGATGTCGGTCGTCGCCAGGGTGCCGCCGGCGGAGCCATCTACGCTGCTGCCCAGCAATTGCAGGTGCAACCCCCAGGGCGACACGAAATCCAGCGCCAGCCGGCCGGCCAGCGGGCCGGACGTCAGCCGATGCGGCGCGCCGCTGACGTCGACGCCCTGGCGGCGCAGCCATTGACCGTCGTGTGTCAGGTCGTCCGTCACGAATCGCACCGTCTGGCCTGCCTGTTCCGGGGCAGCGGCAACGTTCCGCTGATCGAACAGTTCGACGATCGAGCCCGAGTCACAGATCAGCAGGCGCGATGGCCGCAAGCTGCCGTTGACGGCTCTGCCGGCAGTCGACTCGATCGGGCGACAATCCAGCACGTCGGTGAAAAAGGCCACGGCCTGTGGCAGGTCCGGCACGCCGACCCTGGCGTAGTCGTCGCCATACAACGTGGCCGCACCCGCAGGCAGCGCGCCGACCATCATGCCGAGCACAAGAAGCAGCCGCAAAAATAGTGATTTGCCCATGATCCGACGCCTCGATGCGCTGGTGCGCAACGATATGGCGCCGCTCGTGGCCGACGAAACGCCCGGCAGGCGATCGGCGAGTTTCCGTGGATGGACAATCCTCCGAGCACGGCATCGTTCCAGACTGGAAACGGTGCGATCCCGTCCGGATCGTTGATCCGCCGCCGGCGACCCTGATTCTTGCGGCTGTCCGCACGATCCCACGGATCGTGCCGATCCATCCACTTGCGAGGAACCCGGAAATGAAGATGAGCTTCAGCCGCCAGCTACCCTGCCTGCGACGCCGGTTCGGCCAGTCGGACGCCACGGCGCGCAGCGTTCCCGCCGGGAACGCCGCCGCCGGCATCGACCTGCGCCCCGAGGACGGCTACGACTGGTTGCGCCGGATCAAGCCGATCAACACGGCGCAGCGGGCAGGGCGGTAACCTGCTGCTTCATCGCCGCAGCCCCGCGCTCAAAAGAACTCATACTCGACCTGCGCCAGCAAGGTGCGCTGCGGAGCGGCGGAATTGATGCCCAGCAGCAGGCCGACGCGGTATTCGACATTGCCACGCGTGCCCGGCACTTGCCATTCGCCGGTGACCACGGGACCTGCCTGATAGGAGTCGTCGTCCGGCCGGCCATACGCCTCGATGCCGGGCCGGAACGCGGAGGTCAGCGCATAGGTACCCGCGTAGCTGTAGCGGAATTCGGTGTGGTGCGATGCGCCGCCGCCAATCTGGCGTTCCCAGATCAGGTTGACGCGATGATCGAAACGGCCAGCGGTCTTCTCGATCAGTGGGCCAAACTCTAGCTCGCCAGGGCCGCTACCCTTGGGGTGACCGTAGGAGGCGAGCAGGCCAAAGTCGGCCCAATAGCGCCCCGGCTCGGTGAACTGGAACGTGTTCTCGAACTCGTAGCCCACCAGCTTTCCCCGCCCGCCGGGCTCCTTCTTGTACTCGGCCACGTAGATCTCGGGTTTCCACCAACTGGTGAATGTGTGCGCAATCGAAAGCTCGGCCGCGCGCTCGCCGTTGATATCCGCGCGGCCGTCGCTGTAGCCGTAGCCACGCAGCTCGAACTCGGTCTGGGTGGCAATCACGTGCGGCGAGTAGACGATGAAGTCATCCGCGTGCACGAGACTGGCGCCTGCGATCAGGGCGAGGCCGAGGGCCGCGGGGAGGACGCGCCGGGCGCGCCGGGGAAACGAGCGGTTTGCTTGCATGGGAAGTCCTTGGGAGTATCGAGCCACGCAGCCCACTGCCACCGGGCTGCCGCCGACGGAGAATGCGCGGCCGATCGAAACGGATGGGAAGGGATCGATGCCTCGGCAACAGGAAGCCAGGCATGGAGCCAACGGTTATTCCACGATCAGGCGCCCCTGGGCCGTGTCCTGGTGGAAGTCGCCAAAAAAGGCATAGGTACCGGCACGCAGTGGACCGACGTAAACCGTGGCACTGCCGTTGGGCAGAACCAGTTTTTCGCGGTTGAAATCCGTGCTCTCGAATTCCTCGGGCGTCGGATCCTGGTTGTTCACCACGATGCGCACCTTGGTATTGGCTGGCATCCTGATCTCGCTCGGTTGATAGCGATGGTTCTTGATGACCAGCGTGTATTCCGGCGGTTCACTTGCCGCCACATTCCCGGCAGCCAGCAGCAGGACGGTTCCGAGCAGCATCAAAAAACGATTCATCGGCAGGTTTCCTCGTGTTTAGTAAATGCTACTCATTGTTATTTAAGTCGTCAAGAAACCCCGACGACGAAGGTCGGCTCGTGCGGGAGATACGGCATGGATGTGCCCGGGGATGGTGCGTATTGCTTGCGAGGTGACCCTCGACCGCTGCCTGGTCGCCACTGGTGCGAGTTCTACGCTGCCGCCGATCCCCGGCCTGGAGGAAACGCCCTACTGGACCTCCACCGAGGCCTTGGCGAGCGATTCGATACCGCCGCGGCTGGCGATCATCGGTTCCTCGGTGGTCGTCGCGGAACTGGCGCAGGCTTTCGCGCGGCTGGGCAGTCGGGTGACGCTGCTGGCGCGCAGCACCTTGTTCTTCCGCGAAGACCCAGCCATCGGCGAAGCAGTGACCGCCGCGTTCCGCGCCGAAGGGATCGAGGTGCGGGAATACACCCAGGCCAGCCACGTCGCCTATCGGAACGACGAATTCGTGCTCGCCACCGGCGAAGGCGAACTGCACGCCGACCGCCTGCTGATCGCCACCGACCGTCATCCGAATACGCGCGGGCTGGGTCTCATACCAACTTGCGTTCAATAAACTAGATATACTCTTACCATCGCCTGGAAGGGAGATGGCAAGTGAAGACACTGATC